>JAIRLS010000225.1 GCA_031259205.1 Bacteroidales bacterium
GTGGTAGAGGACAGGGAAGGGGAAATCATCCTGATAGAATTGCAGTTCATCCTTGAGATAGATTATTTTCAACGGATGCTGTTCGGCGTGAGCAAGGCCATCATCGACGGCATGATTCAGAGCGACCGGTACAAGTCGTTAAAGAAGATCTATTCCATCAACATCGTTTATTTTGACATTGGCCATGGGAATGGTTATGCGTATCACGGCAGGACGGACTTCCGGAACATGTACGACGGAACGGACGTCCTCGTACTGTCGGAAGAACAGCGGGTGATATTCGTGAAAATCGATGTTGGTGTTTTGTATCCGTAATATTATGTATTAAAGATAAATAAATTCGATGACGTTGCAAAGACTACGCTTGATGATTGGATTTATTTTTTGAAAAACGACCGTATAAAAGAGGATTTCAAGGCCCAAGGATTGCTGAAAGCGCGCGAAATACTGGATTACTTTCGCCTTTCTGCGGAAGAGAGGGCGGCTTATGATTACGAACAGGAGGCCAAAAGTCGCTATCTCAGCCAAATCGCCTCTGCAAAATACGAGGTGGAATGGGAATACTCGAAACAGATCAAAGAGAAAGATAAAGAGCTCGAAGAGAAAGATAAAGCGCTCGAAGAGAAAGATAAAGCGCTCGAAGAGAAAGATAAAACGCTCAAAGAAAAAGATAAAACGATCGAAGAGCAAAAGAAAGCGCGCGAAGAGCAAAGGAAAACGCTCAAAGAGAAAGATAAAGCGCTCAAAGAGAAAATACGCGAAATAGAAAAATATAAACGTCTTTTAAATATAAAATAGGGTTAAGCGCTTGGAACACCCATTTATCTATATCTGATGGATCTGCAACAGATTCCCCTTTCGCATGATGATTCGCATTTAAATTTTGAGTAGATGGACGGGAGAATCTTTGCTCAAAGTTGCTTTCAAACGTTTTGTACGCAATGGAGTCGTCCAAAAAATTAAGCATGTACGTTTTTTCCATTATCAACACATTTGGATTGCTTGGGGCTTGCAATGACGGCTCGATAAGCCGGTTTGCGACAATTTGAAATGCACCCTTTAACAGGAAAGCATGATCCAACCTGTCGAAAAACCTTATATCTTTGTCGGAATCTTACCGCACCCATAAATAATATGATGACGCATTTATTAAAGGAAGAATTTGAAAAAAATCCGGCGGACAGCCGGCAATTGTCGACCCCTTTGCAGTCTGCGGCGTATGTTGCAGACTGCGTAGTAATCGGCGGAGGCTTCAGCGGTATCGCTTTTGCGCATTTCCTGCACAGGGCGGGCATGAAGGCGGTAGTGCTTGAAAAGGACGACCGCGCCGGAGGACAAGTGCATACCCGTACCTCCGGCGACGGGTTTTGGTACGAAACAGGCGCTCATACCTGTTATCATACTTATGCCTTGCTGCTCGAGATCATCAGGGACGTCGGCATGACCGGTGAAATCATGCAATTAGACAAATTCCCTTACAGAATCGACAAAAACGGCAAACTGCAAAAGATGATAAAGGGATTTTCCCTGTTCCCGTTGATACTGCGCTGCCCTCATGTTTTCACGACCTCCAAAACGGGAAAAACCGTGCGTGAATATTTCGAAAAGATAACAGGCGTCCGCAATTACCGGCATTTTTTCTCCAAGGCGTTCAGGGCTGTTATTTCGCAACACGCCGACGATTATCCCGCCGAACTGTTTCTCAAACGTCGCAACACCCGCTGCAAGGAATATCCGCACAAGTTCAGCCTTGCGCAGGGGCTTTCGTCCGTCGTCACCCGCATTATCGAAAAAGACGGCTTTCCGGTGCATGTATCCCAAACGGTTACTGCTATTTCCGGATGCGACGGCGCCTATGAGGTACGTTGCGCATCGGGCGAGGTGTGGCGCGCCCCTGCCGTAGCCATAGCGACCGCTCCATCGGCGGCAGCCGTTCTGTTGCAGCATTCCGAACCGGAATTGGCCGCCCTGCTTGCCGATATACCCATATCCCATTCGGAGTCGCTAAGCGTCGTCGTTCCTGCCGGCTGTTCGTCCATCGAACGAATGGCAGGCATTATTCCGGTGAACGACGATTATCTTTCGGCGGTATCCCGCGATTTAATTGCACATCCCCAGTGGCGGAGTTTTACTTTTCATTTCGAGAAAAACGCCAAAACCGACATGGAAAAACTGCAAACCGCCTGTCGTGCGCTTCGCATCGCGCCGTCGGACGTCAAAGAATGGACGGTGAGCGACCACGTGCTACCGTCGTTGCGCCTGCGGCACCTCGACATGAGCAGTCAAACGGAAGCCAAAAAGAGGAATAAAGGTATTTTTTTAACAGGGAACTACTTCAAAGGGTTGTCGTTGGAAGATTGTGCAGGGCGTGCGCGGGAAGAATCGGAACGACTGATCAAAAAAACTTTTTCCCGTAAAAATTTGTAACTTTTCTTTTTGAAATAATAAAAACTATTTTTAGTTTTGTCCTGTAAAAATGGCATCATGTTTAAATATGCATTTATGCTGATAGGCGCAGTGCTGGCGGGTCAGACGCTGGTGTCCTGTACGTGCGGCCGCACGGTGCGGGAAGAGTTTGTCGTGCCCGACTCTATTTACAAAGTTACCAAGAGAATACATGAAGACGTTCTGAAAGACGTGGTGGATAATCTCTCGTCGCCCATCGAAACGGCGTCTCTGTTTAAAAGCCTGAATGTGCCCTTCTCCCAGAAATATGTCGCCACCACCAAACACTTGTCGGACTACAATACCAGCTATTCGAAAGCGTTCAGTCTGGGTGTTTTCGGCGCTGATCTGGGCTACATCAACATGTACGGCAGGACGTCGATGGCGTCCATCTATATCATGGTCATGAAAAACCTTGCCGACGGGCTTAACATAGGGCAATTCTTCAACTATGCCACGCTGAAACGGCTTTCGGACAACGACGAAAACATCGATTCGCTGGTTTATATTTCGCAACAGAGTTTTAACAAGATGGACCGTTACCTCCGCCAAAGCGGACGCGGCAACC
Organism: Bacteroidales bacterium; assembly: GCA_031259205.1. Lineage (GTDB taxonomy): Bacteria > Bacteroidota > Bacteroidia > Bacteroidales > UBA4181 > JAIRLS01. The sequence goes on from JAIRLS010000225.1 coordinate 3,014, forward strand.
TGAGCGCAATTATGATCAGCGGCGTATTTGTGGAAGCGCTTTATCTTTCGTGCCGGTTTTACGAGGAAACGGCCAATCCGAGGCTGGCGGAAAGCATCGTCGAACAAAAATACCTGCTGGCGGAAACAGTTAAAATGCTCAGTTTGTACCAAAGCCAGAAGGAAGTCGCCGACCTGATCGCCGAATTATCGACGATTGAAGCCGCTTTTGAGTCCGTCGAAATCGACGTCGAAAAGGGTAAATTGGAACAAATAGCAGAAAACGGTTCCCTGCGCGTGGTACAAAACGAAAAAACCATCGTCCGCTACACCGAGGCGCAGTTAAAAAACATCGTGTATGAAATCGAAAATGTACGAAACAAATTAATCAATGTAAATTAAAAATAAAATTATTGATAAAACGTCCTAATAAATATGAAGAAAGTATTATATTTGGTTTTTTTGTCGGGAGCCTGCTTTTTTCGGCCAGCCGAAGCACAAACGGAAGCACAGCGCATCGAACTGTGCGTAAAGATAGCCGGAAATGTAGAGTTTTTGTATGACTATCCGACACAACTGTCCGGCGTACGAACAGGCGAAAAAGCGCCCGTATTCAGAAAAGCAATCGCTTTGCGAAAAGGCAACCGTTACCGGTTCACCATCTGCACCGATGAAGAGTCCACCGGCGAAGGCGTACTGCAAGTGTACGATGAAAACAAACTTATCGGCAGTTCCTTCGATGCGGAAACAGGCGCAGAATATCAAAGTTTCGACTTCGATTGCCAGAAAACTTCCATTTACATCATGTTTATCTCCTTTAAGGAGGGTAAAGGAGGCTCGGCGGTGGGCATCCTGTCGCATGTAAAAACGCTTTAGGCCTGTTACCGGCGATCTAAGCCCATCGGTAACTCCAAACGAATAAACATGTTTCTACATTTTTCGCAAAAAAATCATAAAAAATCATAAAAAATCATAATTTTGTTTTATCGAAATATAAAGATATTATCTTTGTCGTTATTATGATAGTTATTGTTTTGTTTTTAAACGTTTTTTCAACCTTTAAAAGAAGAGAGTATGGTAAATAAAGTAATTTTAGTAGGACGGGTAGGCAAAGACCCTGAAGTGCGTCATTTGAGTAGTGAATCGTCGGTGGCCAACTTTTCGCTGGCAACCAATGAATCGTATGTGAAGGACGGCGCCCGTGTCGAACAGACCGAATGGCACAATGTCGTGGCTTGGCGGTCGGCAAAATATGTGGAAGATTATGTCAGGAAAGGCATGCTGCTATACGTGGAAGGCCGTTTGCGTACGCGCTCGTGGGAGGACAAGGACGGCAACAAGCGATATACGACGGAAATAGTGTCTGATAACATGTTTATCCTGACGCCCAAAGACAACAGCCCAAACGCCTCCTCGCAGCCGGTAACGGTTCCCGCTCCGGAAAGTACATCCATTGCATCCGGCACGCCTGCCGACGACCTGCCGTTTTAGTGTTATCCTATCACGATCCTGTTGGATACCGAACCTTTTTTATACGGGTACTGCCGGTTTTGTCTTTTGGGAAGTATAACAGCGCTTGTGTGCCTGAGCATCGGCGTGTGGCTGTTGGCGGTTATTGAAACGATGCTGGTTTCCCTGTCGCATGACGATATGGCGGAACTGGAAAAGAGCGAAAGCCGTTCCGGTAAACGATTGTTGAAATGCCTGCAACATCCCGCTCAAGCATGGAGTTCGCTGAAAATAACCAGCCTCTTTTTGCATTTGCTGTTTGTTGTTTTATTTATACATGCGGCACAGGCGCTTAGCGGAAAGGATGTCCTGTGGATAACCTTCCTGCCGGTTCTGTTTTGCCTGTACCTCATTCGGGGACTTGCACGATTGCCTTCGTCGAAACGGGCGCTGCGCTGGATGTCTATTGTCCTGCCCCTGTTGGAAAGTTTGTGTTCTCCCCTGCTGTGGCTGACGTCCCTGTTCTACCGGAAACGGCAACCCGGAAGCATATTGGAAAAAGCCTCCGAAGCAATACTGGAAAACGAAAACATCCTGAAAGGGATCGTCAAATTCGGAAATATTGATACCCACGCCATCATGAAACCAAAGATGGACGTGGAAACAGTCGGTATGGACGTTCCTTTCCACGACCTTGTGAAATTTATCAATGAGTGCGGTTATTCGCGGCTGCCGGTGATCGACGAGCGCGATCAGGTAAAAGGGATCCTGTATGTGAAGGATCTGTTGCCGTACATGAATGAACACTCCGAATTTAAATGGCAACCGTTCATTCGAGAGGCTTATTTTGTCCCCGGCAACAAAAAAATCGATGATTTGCTGAAAGAATTTCAGGAAAAGAAAATTCACATGGCAGTGGTCATTGACGAATACGGAAGCATGACGGGCATCATCACGCTGGAAGACATTCTGGAAGAGATTGTAGGCGACATTGCCGACGAATCGGACGAAGACGAATCGGAATATCAGCAAATCAATGCCAATACGTACCTTTTTGACGGTAAAGTGCTGCTCAACGATTTCAACCGGATCATCCACGTAGAAGATTCGGTATTCGACGAAATAAGAGGAGAAGCCGATACGCTGGCCGGCCTTATTCTCGAACTGAAGGGAGAGATACCGCAAAAAGGCGACAGCGTAGATTACGGACAATTTTCGTTTCACGTGGAAGAAATGGAAAACCGGCGCATCAAACAAATTAAGGTGACCATCCATGAATAATCCGATCATCAGCCTCAGCCTTGTCCTGTTTTCGACGTTGTGTTCGGCAGGCTGCCGGCAAAACGAAACGCCCAAACCCCGCGCTTATTTCCGGATTTCCTTTCCCGAAAAAAAGTATGTCCGGTACGAAAGCGAATGTCCCTTTGTGTTTGAATACCCTGTTTACGCCCAGCCGGTTGCCACTGCCAACCATACCGGTGAGCCGTGTTTCTTCAACCTTGTCTTCCCCAAATACAAAGCCACCATTCATCTGACTTACAAAAAAATAAATAACGATTTGAACGTCCTGCTGGATGATGATTGGACATTCGTGTACAAAAAAATCGCACAGAAAGCAGACGCCATTGAACCTCATCATTATGAAGACCCTAAAAACAGGATATACGCCACCGTTTACGACATTAAAGGCAATGCCGCATCGCCGGTGCAGTTTTACACGACCGACAGCGTCCGCCACTTTTTAAGAGGATCGCTGTACTTCGGCACGCGCCCCAATTACGATTCTCTGGCGCCTTCCATCCATTTTTTCCGCAGGGATATTGTTCATCTGATTGAAACCTTCCGGTGGAAAAACGATTAAGATTTTAAACTTTGCCAAAGTGGGATTATTGCTACATAAAACAGTCGACGAAAATTGCCGCCTCGGTATCTGGAAAATCACCGAAGATTATAACAAACTGTTCAAGAGCGTCTTTCTGTCCGAAGCCGACCTTGTACGGCTAAACGGATTCAAAAACCTGAATCGACAGATAGAATCGCTGAGCGTAAGAGTATTGCTGCAACGAATGACCGAACCACATGCCCGCATCATCTACAATGAATCGCGCAAACCTTTTCTGGCAGACCATTCCTACAATATCAGCATCTCTCATTCCCACAAATTCACCTCTATCCTGCTGGGCAAAACCAAACTGGTGGGTATCGACCTCGAATACATGTCCCACAATATCGAACGGATTGCCCACAAGTTCATCAACGATCGGGATGTAATCACTTTCGACAAAGACAGGCGAAAGGAACATCTTTACGTCCACTGGTGCGCCAAAGAAGCGCTTTACAAAATCTGCGACAAAGTAGACATCAACTTTCAGGAAAACCTGACCATCAAACCGTTCGAAATGGCGCAGGAAGGCGATATCACCGGAGTGGTGCGAAACAACCTGCGCAACGAAGAATACCGGATGCATTATATGCTGGCAAACAATTATGCAATGGTTTACTGTACAAAATAAAATCGGATGACATGAATAAACATGGTTTGTGGCTGTTGGCCTTTTTACTGGCCGCCTGTAATGAAGAAGACGTGCAAACGTATGAGCCGGAAACATTGCCGACCTTCCGGCGCGTCGATTTTGTCACTGTCCGCAACGACTCAAGCATTTTTATGTATGACGAACACATGCAATTGATCGCCGGACGATGCAACTCCGTCTCCTTCGGACAGGAACGCTTTACCATGCAGTATTCCGACGGACGCCTGACGGGAGCGGAATATGAAACCAGCATCGGCACTCGTTACAATCCGGCGCCGGTCGATTTTTCACTCAACCGGCACGGCATGTTGCAGGCGGTGGTTCGCGAAGGATGGGACAAAACTTTCACCTTTACCTATGACGACCGGTTCCGGCTGGTCTCCTTCTCCGTACAACTGCCTCAAAACGGCGTTTACAATAATACCGTATCCTACGATGAACAGTCCAATGTGAGCGTCATAGAACGCTTTTCGAGCATATCGGGTATACAAGGCTCTGCCCGAATGGAATTTAGCGACTATGACCGCAGCCCCAATCCGTTCCGGCTGTTGATCAACGTCTTTTATGCCCCTTTGTTTGCCTCTGCCTACGGCCCTCTCCGCTACGACAACACCGGTATTTCCTTAGGCCTGATTTTATCCGTCAACAACCCCGGCAAAATAGTCGAATATCCGGACGCCGGCGGCAGTTACGAAAGCATTTTCGAATACAGCTACGGCCCCGACAACTACCCGGTTTCGATCAACCGCACCGACGATCCGTCGTTTCCGCTTTCCATCATTTACCGGAAGTAAGTTATAAGTCGTAAGTTGTAAGTCGTAAGTTGTAAGTCTTTCGTCTTTCTTTGTGTTCCTTCTGCGACTTCGTGGTTTTTTTTAACCACAAAGGACACAAAGCAATCGAACAATAAGGAATAAGGTTAATGTATGCTCCCCTTTTGCGCTACCAAGGTTGTTTTGTGATTTAAATAAGGTGGAAATAAGGTTTTATTCTCCGACCGGAAAACGACCCGCAAAAATAGCCGTTTACGGCTTGCATATCAATAGAAGACCATGGCAATGAACGATTTTGTCCGTTAGGACATATACCGTGAATGTCCTGCGGACAAGCTAAGGGCGCGTAGGATTCGTTTTCTATTGACAGGTATCGCCTACGGCGAAACGTACCCGCTCTGCGGGACTTGATTTAACCACGAAGTCGCAGAAGTCGCACAAAGGCCTGACGGCGGAGAAAATAGTCCACAGATTAGCACAGATGAAGACAAAAAAAAACTTCGTGAAACTTCGTGCCCTTTGTGGTTAAAAAAAACCACGAAGTCTCGCAAAGTAAGGGCGTATCGCATACGCCCCTCTTCCGTCAGGCTTCATAATAAAGTATCGTCCCCTTCGGGACGCTCACTCCAATCATTCCAATCACATAAATCACAGTTCAGACCTTCTTCCGTCAGGCCTTTGTGTTACTTCGTGCACTTCGTGGTTAAATCAAGTCCCGCAGGGACATTCATAAAAATCATTCCAATCACTCCAATCACAGTTCAGACCCCTCTCCCGTCAGGCCTTTGTGCCCTTCGTGCCCTTCGTGGTTAAATCAAGTCCCGCAGGGACATTCATAAAAATCATTCCAATCACATAAATCACAGTTCAGACCCTTTCCCTTCGTGGTTAAATCAAGTCCCCTCCGGGACGCTCATTCCAATCACTCCAATCTCATTCCGCCCCTCTGTTTTGATATTTTTTTTTGTCAGGAATGAAAAAAGTGTAACTTTGGCGGCTATTTTACGTAAACCCCTCAAATGTTAAATGAAATGACCGGCAAAAATCTTGATTCTGTGTGTCCGTCAGATGTAACAGGCTATGGCGGCTACTTTTTTTCGGCGGGCTGCTGTTTTCGGAAGCGGAAAGCGGCCGGACGGGCTGCCTTGTTTCTGCTTTTGTTACCGGCGCTTTTCTTTAGCGGGGGCGGCGTGTATGGCGGCGTGTTGCGCGTGAACAACAATTCCGGTATGGAGGGCGCCGGCGTGTACTCCTCTTTGGCCGCTGCGGTGGCGGCTGCGCAGCCGGACGACACCATCCACGTCGAAGGATCGGTGACCCCTTATGCCGGAGATGTGACGGTGACGAAAAAGCTGTTCATCGCAGGGCCGGGTTATTTCCTGCCCAACAGCGCCGAAACGCAGTACAACAAGGAACCTGCCCGCATCAACGGCAACATCACTTTCGAGGCCGGCAGCGAAGGAACGACCCTGGCGAGCGTGATGCACCATGCCGGCGCCACCGGCTATCAGGTGAACACCGCTTCCTACGCAGGCAACAGGATTATCGTGAAAACAGGCAATATCTCTCTGGTCAGTTGCAGGCTCTTTTATGTGGAGGTGGGAGCGGCGACGCCCATTGCCAACGTCACCGTGCAGCGGTGCTTCTTCAATCCGGGCGTCATCACGACGGCTACGGGAGCTGCCAACATCTCCAATCTGCTGATCAACAACTGCCTGTTTCGCAACGACTACTCCGGATACCGCGTGATTTACGGCGCAACGGGCACGCAAACAGGATGGCGCATCAGTCAGTGCACCTTTTACCAGTATTTTACGATAACGGTCGAAAACACCGCCGTGGTGAACAACGCTTTCTTTGCCGCTTCTGCTGCCGCAGGAACGCTCACGGTCAGTTCCACCAACACTTACAGCAACAACGTGATGCGCTATGTGCTGGGGGGGATGGCCAACGGAGTGAACAGCAACACGGTGCCGGCCACTACGGTGACGGAGGACAAATGGTTCTCCCGAACGGGCAGCGACGCCGCCGTAGATATCTTTTTCACCTCGGCCACCTCCACTACCGACTGTCCCTTGAGAAGCTCCCTCAACCCGGGCGACGACACACAGTCCAAAGGCATGTACGGCGGAGGAAATCCCTACGTCCCGGCCGGACTGTTTGCGCTCCCTGCGGTGTACGACATCCGGATGGACGCCGAAGTGGGCGACCAGTTCAACATGGTCATCAAAGCCAAAACCCATCATTAATGTACTCTTCATGAATGAAATCATATCCTTATCCAATAAAATAAATTAATTACAATCTCATCATTTAAATATTTCGCGTATGAAAATTTTAAATTCCAACCCTGTCCCGGCAACGTCCACGACTTGCCGGCTTCCGTTCCGCCGGGGGATACCTGCGGGGATACTGTGTCTTCTGCTGGCCGCGCAGCCTGCCGGAGCAAAGATATGGCGCGTGAACAATACCGCAGGCGTGGCGCACGACTACGTCGCCATTGCCGATGCGGTGGCCGCCGCCGGCAGAGGCGACACCATCCATATCGAAGGATCGGTGACGCCCTACAACGAATCGGTGACCGTGGACAAAAAACTGTACCTCTTCGGGCCGGGGTACGACCTTACCGTCAATCCCGAAACGCAGCACATCAAGTATTCCGCCAAAGTGAGCCACATCACCTTTGCCGCAGGAAGCGACAGCTCCGTGCTGGCGGGTGTGGAACAGATCGAACACACCGCGCAGCTGACCCTCACCAAAACGGCGGGCAGTACCAGCGCAGGCATCAACATCAATTTCCCCGGCCCCACAGGAGGAAGCGCCGCGTGGGGGGGAGCGACGCTCAACATTGCGGCAAGCAACATCAAAGTGGTGAACTGCAAGCTCAACTATGTGAAAATCGACAATTCCGGCTCCACGCTGAAAAACATCGACATCCGGAAGTGCTGGTTCTGTCCGGGGGTAGTGCTTTCCGCCGCCAATACCAACGCAGTGGAAAACCTTAACCTGATCAACAACTTCTTCCGCAACGACCACGCCACCTCCGTCTATCGCGTGATTGACCTCCATGCCGTCGTGAAGGCCAACATCGGCAACAACACCTTCTACGGCGGGTTTAAAGTCCATGCGCCGGAAAACTGCCGCATCACCAACAATGTTTTCTACCTTATACACGGCAGGGCGGTAGACAAGCTCACCAACTCCGTGTCCAACGAGTATCGCGGCAACATTGCCAACATGGACCAGCTGGGCGGCATGGTCAACGGGCAGAACGGCAACACCATCCGTACCTCCGAAACCAATGAAGAGGGCTCCACCGTGTGGTTTTCCGCAACGGGCGGCATCGCTATGGTGGACAAGTATTTTATTGCCAACAACACTGCTTCCTCTCCCGTCCGGCAGGCCGCCGTCTTTGCCGGAACGACCGGCGAACTCGGCATGTTCGGCGGACTGGCGCCCTTTGTCCTGTCGGGATTGACCAATATCCCTTCGGTGTATGAAATCATTATGCCTGCCGAAGTCTCCTCCGACGGGTTTGAAGTCACCGTAAAAGTAAAAGCCCACTGACCCGGCCCCGCACGGGGAGGGTGAACGCGAACAGAACATCATCATCATCCGAAACATCTAAAATTTCAAAATCATGGCTAATATTAATAACGAAAGAATTCCTGAAACGGTGGCGCAGCAGATGCTCGCCAAACTCAACGAGGCCTACGACCTCATCCGTCCTTACCTGCACACGCTCACCACCGACGAGCGGGTAAAGCTCCTCAAAATGGGCGACAAGTCGCTGGCGCTGGCGGAAAAAACCGCCGAATTTGCGGCGGTCAATCCCGAACTGGCGCCGAAGCATTTCGACCTCGAAGAACTGAAAACCGACCTCGCCGACGTCTCGATTCTGCGGTCGCTGCACAACCGCGCGCAGCAAATCGCCGACGAAATAGACAACACCATGATGCTGGCGGGACACGAAGCCTACACCCAGAGCCTCTCCTTTTACAACAGTGCGAAACAGGCGGTGCACGACGGCGTGCCGGGGGCAAAAACAGTGTTCGAGGAACTCAAAGAACGCTTCCTTGGCAGGAGAACGTCCAAAACCTCAAAAGAAACCGCCCAGTGACCCTCGCGAGCCTCCGTCCTGCCCGTCCGGCAGCGCTGTTTCGGCCTGCCGGAGTCCGGTTTGACCCTTCGAGGATGACGTTTGATCCTTTGAGGATGACGTTTGATCCTTTAAGGATGACGTTTGATCCTTTAAGGATGACGTTTGATCCTTTAAGGATGACGTTTGATCCTTTAAGGAT
>JAIRLS010000313.1 GCA_031259205.1 Bacteroidales bacterium
TCATAGTAGTCCAGCGTGGACTTGTTGCTGCCCATGTTGCCCTCGTTGAGGAGGTAGAAGCCGAGAATATTTTTTGTGGAGGAATCGGGCGGCGCAACCTGCTCCACCTCCGGCTCAAACACTACCGTCTCCTTCCGGCAGGCCGCCGCCAGCAGCGCAACCGCCAGCAGGCTGATATATGCTGTATGTTTTTTTGTGCTCATTTCTTTACTGCTTTTTTTGTATCCAATAATTCTAAAGTTCTGTAGCCATGCTACATAACGTTGTGCTTTGTTAACGCCCATAAAAAAGGCGTGTAAACCGCTTTGCTTTTTGGTTTACACGCCTCCTTCGGAGAGGGGTTGGGGGTGAGGTCTGCTCAAGGTGGGAAACTTGAATTTCTATAGCAGCTACTTCTACTTCAGCTGCTTGAGAAACTCTGTCGGCGTGATATTAAATTCTTTTTTGAAACATTTCGTAAAGTAGTTCGGGTCTAATATGCCGACGGCAAATGAAGCTTCGGAAACGTTCATGCCATTCAGTAAATGAGTTTTAGCCTCTTTCATCTTGATGGTACGTATAAATTGGGTGATGGAGCATCCCGTGAGCGATTTCAGCTTCATGTGCAGCAGGCTGCGGCTGATGTGGAGGTGGGCTGTGATTTCAGCTACTCCGAAGTCTTCCTTGGTGAGGTTCGCCATAATCAGCTCCACCAGCTCCTTCATAAATACTTCATCCCGTGGATTGTTGGTTATTTGCTTGATGTTCAACTTCTCCGCCTGTTTGAAGTGCTCAATGCTCTGCTTCCGGCTCTTTTGGATATTCTGTACCAGCAGCTCCAAGTTCTTTGCGTTGAAAGGCTTGGTGATATACGCATCGGCTCCCCGCAGATACCCTTCCGTATGATCGTTCTCATCGGTCTTGGCCGTCAGGAGGATGACGGGGATATGGCTGGTCGTTACGTCCTGCTTGACGCGCTCCGTGAATTCCAGTCCGTCCATCACCGGCATCATCAAATCCGATATAATCAGATCCGGCAGGTGTTTGGCTATCTTCTTGCACGCTTCCGCTCCGTTATAGGCACGTATAATATCGTATTTCTCGCTGAATATGCCGGCGAGGTAATCATTCATTTCTTTATTGTCCTCCACAATCATAATGGATTCTCTGCCGGAGTCTTTTTCTTTGTTGGTCAGCTTTTCGGGGATGAGCTCTATCGTCTCCTTGATTCGCCGGTTGTACTTCTGTATTTCTTCGGTCGTGATGTTTTCGGAAGAGCGTTCGTCGGGGGCGTAAGCATCCTCCGATACGTTCAGGGTAACGATAAACTCCGAGCCTTTGTTGACTTCGCTCTCTACCCGTATTGCCCCTTTGTGCATGTGGATGAGCGAACGGGTGAGCGACAGCCCCAAGCCGAATCCCTCGCGGTGGTCGCGTTTTTCGACTTGGTAGTAGCTTTCGAATATTTGCTCCTGAGCTTCTTTGGGGATTCCTCTGCCGCTATCCTTGACGGAGATTTGCACCAGCGTTTCTTTCTCCTCTTTAACCAGCTTGGCGCTCAACCTGACGCATCCGCCGGGCTGTGTGTACTTGAATGCATTCGAGAGCAAGTTATAAAGAATCCGTTCCAGCTTGGAAGGCGAGAACCAGACATCCTCTTTGGTATCTTCCAGATTGACGATAAAGTCTATTTCCCGTTCTCCGGCTACGATGTCGAAGATGTGAGAGAGCTCTTCCAGAAAGTGCATGATGTCTCCTTTACGGACGCTGATACGCATCTGTTTCATCTCGATTTTACTGAATGTCAACAGCTCGTTAATCAGATAGTTCATCCGGTTGGCGTTGCGGTAGATGACCTCCAGCTTCTCCTTGTCGTTATTGCTGATATGTGCCTGCTGTACCAATCGTTGTAGAGGCGATAGAATCAGGGTTAATGGCGTTTTCAGGTCATGGGAGATGTAGGTGAAGAAATTTATTTTCTGTTGATTCATGTTTTCCATATTGATACGCTGCTCATGCTCCGTTTTCAATCGCATGAGCAGGATGATACGCGTTTTGGTATACCTGTAAGCGGCGTAAATGATTAACAGGGCGAGTAGCGCATAAGCAAGATAGGCCACCGGAGAGAGTCGCCAGGGAGGGAGGATGCTGATGGCAAGATCTTTTTGTCCCGTTTCGTCCCAGTGGATACCGTCTTTGCTGGCTTTGATCTTTAAGACATACTTCCCCGACGGCAGGTTGGAGAAGCGTACCTGATGCTGGTTGCCTACAAACTGCCAGTCTTTGTCGATACCTTCCATTTTCATGGCATATTGGGTGTTGTAGGTGTACTGATAATTCAGCCCGGAGTATTCGAGCCGCAGGGATTTGGCCTGCTCATACGTCAGGGTAATCTCTGCCAGCTCGGAGATAGACGAGGGGATGGACGCTTTTTCATTATTGGGCGACATATACTCGCTGTTGCTCCATATTCCGGTCAGTGCGATGTTGAAACGGGGATTAGCTGAACGCACCTGTTTCGGGTAGAAAGAAATCATGCCGTTGATGGTTCCGAAGTAGAGCTCCCCGTCGGGCTTCTTGCAGGCGGAGGAGTAGTTGAACTGGTTGATGGGCAATCCGTCGGCTGTGGTATACCGGTCTATATTTTCCGTTTGGGGATTGATGCAGCAAAGTCCGCTTCCGGTACCTACCCAGATGTTATTCATTTCATCTTCTATGATGCCCTTAATGGCGTTGGAGCCCAGCTGCTCTTTGCCGTAAGAAGCGATGATGCTGCCGTTGCGGTCTGATACATAAAGCCCGTTGTTATCTGTCCCTATCCATATTCGTTGGTGTGAATCGGGGTAGATATAGGTAACGTAGAGGTCGGTGTGCGGCAGGATGGGGAGCGAGGTAGCTGTCAGCGTGCGGGTGTTTATTTGAAACATGCTGCCTTTCCGCGTGCCTGCCCAAAGTATGCTGTCATTAAACTGTACCAGATTGAAGACGCGGAGAGGTGAAATCTTTTCCGGGCGGGAGTTGGCTTTTTTCTTGTCAATCAGGAATAAGCCCGAAGGACCTCCGTACCAGATATGATCGTTCTTGTCTTCGATGATGCAGAAACCGGAAGAAACCTCATCCGACAATAAATTGTAATCCACCGTGCGGTTTAGATGCGGTATATAGTGAAGAGTTCCTTTCAGAAACAGTCCGAGCCACAGGCTGTTATCCTTGTCGAGCCATAAAGAATGGATGTTCTTGGCGTATATCTGCATCTGCTTGTGGAGCCGTTCGGCACGGGTAATCTCTTTCTTACTGTTCAAATAATTCAACCCGCCGTCTTCGGTGGCGATGTACAGACCGTTGTCCGGAGCATTGATAATTTGGCGGACAGCTTTTCCGCTCAAATGGTTGAAGCTGCTTCCGTATGGATATATCTGGAACTGGTCGGAACCGAATATATAATAGTTGACTCCTCCGAAGTAGGTTCCCACCCACATATTATGAGCCTTGTCCTGATAAAGGCTGTAAATGGGGGAATCATTCAGTGCGCTCAAATCCCGTTCGGATTGTTCGTAATGCGCAATCAGCCGGTAGAGCTTGTTGAACACGAAGATGCCGTATTCCGTGCCTACCCATATATTACCGGTATGGTCGGTTGCCGCACACCGGAAATCTTTCACCTCGAGGTCTTGCGAGAGATTACAGAGGGTGTTGCTTTGTATATGATAGACGAAGAAGTTGCTGTTAGTGTTGAATAAAAGCTGGTTGGACGAAATCAGGACAGCCGTGCTACATTGCTGTGCAAAAGGCTGGAGGAGAGCAGGGAGGGAAACGAGCTGTTTCTTCTCCAAGCTGTACCTCATCAGTCCTTTGTTGGTGTCTATCCACAGGGTTTTACTCCCGTCCTCCGCGAAGTATCGCACATGAGGCTTTTCTTCATCGAGCAGGAAGGGGACGAACAGGCTGTCGTTTTCATTGTAGCGGTAGAGCCCGTTGCTGCAGGCCGCCAGGAGCATCCGGTCGCTGGTGTTCAGGAAGCAGACGTCATCCTTGACGTTTCCGTTGATCCGGTAGCGGGTAAAGTCTTCCGTCCGGTAGTCGTAGCTGCAAATACCCTGGTCGGTAGAAATCCATAGAACATTGCGGAGCGAATCGTTGTACAGGCGGGTGATGAAGTTGTGGCAGAGCGAAGTGCTATCAGCGTCATGGTGGGTGAACAGCGTGATATTATAACCATCGAACCGGCACAGTCCGTTGCGGGTGCCAAACCAGATAAATCCGTGGTTGTCTTGGGTAATCGCATTGACGGTATTATGCGGAAGCCCTTCGGCTATGCTTAGCTGTTTGAAGCGTATGTTATTGTACTGAGTCTGTCCCGTCAACAGGCTTGCACTTAAGAGCACGAGACTAAATAAGAGCACGAATTTAAGGAAGGTGGTTCTCATGGCTTTTCTGATTTAATTTCACGGCCAAAGATACGTCCTCTTTACTTTAAACAGTCGTAGGATTGTTCAAACAAGCAGCACTTATGTTCAGCTTATTGTTTCACAGCCGATTTTTATACATGATTGCAGGTATTAAACACCATTTTTCTGTTTTTCTTAGATAGAAAAGACTACATTTGTGCTGTGAAACTCTAAAAAACAAATGCTATGAATCATCCGACATTAAAATCCCTTACGCTTGGCATCGGTCTGTTTTTCACATTTCCTCTGGTATATGGGAGTAGCTCCGTTCCGTCTTCATCCGATGGAACGTTGTATATCAATAAATCGAAAACTCACAAAGTGGCTCCCGTAAAGTACGGTTTCCATTATGAGGAAATAGGAATGATGGGCGAGAATAGCCCACTTTGACGAGCTGAACACATGGACGCAAAGCGGCGCTTTGCGCATGATAAGAAAGGATGACTGGAAGCTGGTAATGAACGTTATGGGAATGTCATTTTAAACAGAATCCATTCAATTACTTTAGTAGAAAAAATACGTAAACATAAAACATAAAACAGGAATACATGAGATTGATTTTGCGATTAGGGTTGATTTTGCTTACAGGATTTATTTCCGTCTGTACAGCATCGGCGCAGCTATATGGAGCAGCAGATACCAACGCCCCGGAGCTACGTGTTCCGAAATCTGTAAAGCCGACATTTGATTATTGGATGAGGGACACCTGGGCTACGCTGGGTCCCGACGGTTATTATTACATTACAGGAACAACTTCTACCCCCGATCGTTACTTTCCGGGACAGCGACATTGCTGGGACTGGAACGATGGTTTGTACCTGTGGCGCTCCAAAGATATGAAGTCTTGGCAAGCTATGGGGCAAATATGGTCGATGGAAAAAGACGGAACATGGCAAAAGAAGCCGAAAATATATAAAGCGGGCGAGAAATATCAGACGAAATCCATCAACGGTGATCCGATGGACAATCGTTTCCATGCCGTGTGGGCGCCGGAAATGCATTACATCAAAAGTGCGAAAAACTGGTTTATCGTTGCCTGCATGAATGAGTCGGCAGGCGGGAGAGGTTCCTTCATTTTGCGGAGTAAGACCGGAAAGCCGGAAGGTCCGTACGAAAATATCGAGGGAAATAAAGACAGCGCTATCTTCCCGAACATCGACGGAAGCTTGTTTGAAGATACGGACGGCGCTGTTTACTTTGTCGGGCACAACCATTACATCGCCCGTATGAAACCGGATATGAGCGGATTTGCCGAGGAGCTGAAAACCTTGAAAGAAAAAAAATTCAATCCGGAACCGTATATCGAAGGAGCATTTATCTTCAAATACGATAACAAGTATCATCTGGTACAGGCTATATGGTCGCACCGTACATCAGAGGGAGATACCTATGTCGAGAAGGAGGGAGTAACTTCGCCAAAAACACGCTATAGCTATGACTGCATCATATCGACTGCCGATAATGTGTACGGCCCATATAGCGAACGCTACAATGCCATCACGGGAGGAGGGCACAACAATCTTTTCCGGGATAAGGATGGAAGCTGGTGGGCTACCATGTTCTTCAATCCGCGCGGGGCACAGGCGGCGGAGTATAAGGTAACGTGCCGTCCCGGATTGATTCCGATGGTCTATGAGAATGGTAAGTTCAAACCCAACTTTAATTAGGGGCTGCTGTTAGCCCGCCCGCCAACCCCCCAACCCGCCGAACCCCCCCCCCCCAAGCCCCCGCGCCCGCCCGGTCCCGCCCCCCGTAGGTAGCGCGCGCCCCCCCACGCCCCGCAATACCAGCGGAGCCCCCGAG
>JAIRLS010000331.1 GCA_031259205.1 Bacteroidales bacterium
TTCTCTACTCGACAAAACACCTGTAACCGAACTGTTTACAAACACAGATTGCAAAAATATCAAAGCCTTGTTTTATAACCAATTGTCTATCAACTGGATTTAAGTGGACACTAGTGGTTTTTAGAATACAAAAGTACTACTTTTTTTTATCATTTATATTGCTGACTTTTGCACAACCTACCTTGCAGGACGTTCTGCATTCTCCAAAGGATGGCTTTCGCGCTTTCAGGCGCACGCCGTGCGCCTCTACATTCGTGCCTTCGTGCTATATGGAGGTCAGAAGAATTGTTTTTCATAGCACCTCAAAAAAAGAATTAACCTGTTGGTCTGCAATTTTTGCATATCCGATGATTTCATGTATATTTGGCCTTTTTAAATAGATGTTGAAGATGATAAAACGATGTTGGATACTATTCTTTCTGTTTTTGGCCTTTCGGCTGGAGGGGTGTACTACAAACCAATTTATTTTTCAACCACTATTGATTATCTGATATTTAAAAATGAATCAACTGCGATTGAAGGCGTTTCATTGAGAATATTGACGTTTTCGATGCCTTCTTTTAACCTTTTTTAACTCTTTTAATGCGTTTTGCTGCAATGTGGGTTAAACAGTCAAGCCCCGGTATGAGAAAAAAATCCGTAGTCCCCCATTGATGATATACCACTATCACATACCACTTATTACAAGATAATTACGTTTATTGACAGGCCAAGTTAGGTTAATGTTTTTTACATGACCGCTACGGCACAAGAAACCGCAGTAAACGACTGTCATAATCCACGTTTTCAAGCGAATGCAACCCCTGTTTTTTCCCAGCATGTTTTTCCGAATTTTTCTGCCATATTTGATATCATCCATTGATTACTTTGTTGTCGGATGTCGGGCAGAGGAGGGGTTTTACATGCTAATGCCGGTTCAGAAAGGGGTTGTGCAGCATTTCCTGACCGATGGAGGTTTCCGGGCCATGTCCCGGGTAGACGATGGTGTCGGGTGGAAGCGTCAGCAAATGACGGGTGATGCCGCTGATCAACAGGTCGAAATCGCCTCCCGGCAAGTCGCTTCTGCCGATACTGCCGTTAAACAGCACGTCGCCTGCAAATACTTTTTTTTCGTCCGGCAGGTATAGCGCGATGCTTCCCGGCGAATGTCCCGGGATGTGGAGGATTTTGATGCTCTGATTGTCCAGACGCAATTCGTCGCCACCTTTCAAAAACACGTCGGGAACGGCCGGCTGCTCTACCGGAAATCCAAATATTTCTCCCTGACGATAAGCGTTTTCCATGAGGAAGAGATCGTCGCGGTGCGCGGCGCATTTTGGCCGCCATGTGTTGTGGACGAAAGCGTTTCCGATAATATGGTCGAAATGTCCGTGCGTATTGATGAGCCAGGTCGCCGTCAGGCCGTTTTGCCGGAAATAACCGGTCAATACGGCTTGCTCTGCCGGCGAACAGCACGCAGGGTCGATAATGACGCTATTTCCCGTATCATCGGAAAGAATGTAAGTATTTACCTCATAGGGATTAAACACGAACGTTTGCAAATACATAAATTTGATATTTTTTGCAAAATTAATCAAAATATCTTTATATTTGTTCTTTTTTCCGGATACACGACACAATATGTTTGCTCTTGGTTTACAGCCGTGTATCCGGTTTTTATCCATATAATACGGAATGAAAATATCTTATCGCTGGTTGAAAGAGTATATTCACACCGATTTGTCACCGGAAGAGATGTCGGGGGTTTTTACCTCAATCGGACTTGAAGTGGATGCATTGGAGGAATGGTGTCCTGTGAAAGGCGGTTTGGAAGGCTTTGTAACGGGTGAAGTATTGACGTGCGAACGTCATCCCGGCGCTGATCGGTTGAGTGTTACCAAAGTGAATGTCGGGGAAGGGGTTCCGCTGAATATTGTTTGTGGAGCGCCTAACGTTGCCGCCGGACAGAAAGTAATTGTTGCTCTTATCGGTACGACCGTTTATACGAAAGAGGGGAGTTTTGCCATCAAGAAATCGAAAATCCGCGGCATTGAATCGGAAGGAATGATCTGTGCGGAGGACGAACTCGGACTGGGCAACTCGCATGAGGGAATTATGGTGCTGGACGCTTCTGCTGTTCCCGGAACGCCTGCCAAGTCCTATTTTAAGATTGAAAACGACTGTATTTTTGAAATCGGATTGACGCCCAACCGCATTGACGCTGCCTCCCATATCGGCGTAGCTCGCGATTTAGCGGCCTATCTGGAAGTAAATGTCCCGGGTTTTTCCAAGGAGGACAGTTATCATATTCCGCCGGTAGATGCGTTTATGGCGGACAATCGCGACCTGCCTGTTGAGATTGTCGTGGAAAATACGGAGGCGTGTCCGCGTTATGCCGGCGTTACCATCAGCGGGGTCGCTGTTGCGCCATCACCGGACTGGCTGCAAAATCGTCTTCGCGCTATCGGGCTTTCCCCGATTAATAATGTGGTGGACATTACCAACTTTGTGCTGCACGAAACGGCGCAGCCGCTTCACGCTTTTGATGTCGCCCAAATCAAGGGCGGGAAAGTGACAGTGAAAACCTTGCCGGAAGGAACGTCTTTCATTACGCTGGACGGGGTGGAACGCAAGCTCGCGGGCGATGATCTGATGATTTGTCATGCACAGGGAGGAATGTGTATCGGCGGCGTCTTCGGCGGACTTGCGTCGGGCATCACTTCACAAACTACTGACGTATTCCTCGAAAGCGCCTGTTTCAATCCTGTGTACATCCGTCGTACTGCCAGACGGCATGGGCTGAATACCGATGCCTCTTTCCGTTTCGAGCGTGGTATTGACCCGCTGAATACGGTATATGCGCTGAAACGTGCGGCTTTGCTTATCAAGGAGATTGCCGGAGGCTCTATCAGTTCGGAGATAATAGATATTCACCCTCATCCGGCAATCGCTTTCCCTGTGCATCTGGATTTTTCCCGTATCAGGAAACTGACAGGGACAGACATAGAGGCCGCTATCATCGAAAAAATTCTCGCCGCACTGGAGATAAAGATAGTGGGAAGGCCGGATAACGGCCTGAATGTGGAAGTCCCGCCCTACAGGGTAGACGTCCGCCGGGAAGCCGATGTTGTAGAAGAAATTCTGCGTATCTACGGCTATAATAATGTGCAATTCAATAACGAAATATATTCTACGCTTAGCTATGCACACAAACCGGAACCGGAGAAGGTCATCAATACTGTCGGCAACTTCCTCAGCAGTTGCGGATTTAACGAGATTATTTCCAATTCACTGACAAAAACCGCTTATTATCAGCTATCCACCGTGTTCGACTCTGCCAAAGGAGTGAATATCCTCAACCCGTTAAGTCAGGATTTGGGATGTATGCGTCAAACCTTGCTGTACGGCGGGTTGGAAGCAATCCTTTATAATGCCAATCATCGCCATCCCGATTTGAAACTCTATGAATTCGGCAACTGTTACACGAAGGAAACCCGTGAAGGGCAGCTATTAGAAGGATTTTCCGAAGAAAAACATCTGGCCATGTTCATTACCGGAGCAAAGCAACCGGAAAACTGGAATACCCCCCTGCAACCGGCGGATTTTTACACCATGAAAGCCCATGCCGAAAACGTACTGAAACGTTTAGGGATAGACCTGCGTTCATTAAACCTCACAGAAGCGGCAACTAATGACCTGTTTTCCGAAAACCTTATTTATTCGGATAAAGATACGCTCCTGCTTGAGGTGGCTGTTGTAAATCCGCATCTGCTGAAACGGTTCGATATTAAATCACCTGTATATTATGCGGATTTTCGTTGGAACGCGGTGATGAACGCAGTGAAACGCGTGAAAATCGCTTACAGGGAATTGCCGCGTTTCCCCGAAGTGCGCCGCGATTTGTCGCTATTGGTAAACAGTCAAACGACGTTTGCCGACATTTGCCGGATAGCCGCTGCCGCCGAGCAAAAACTGTTAAAACACATCAATTTGTTTGATGTTTACGAGGGAGAAAAGATAGCAGAACACAAAAAATCGTATGCCGTAAGTTTCATTCTTCAGGATATGCGGCAAACGCTTACCGATCAGCAAATCGACAGAGCCATGCAACGGATAGCGGGAGCGCTGGAGAAAGAAGCCGGCGCACAGGTACGACAGTGAACCGTCGACCCAACCTCGACATCATCGTTTTGAAAAACAGACCCGAAACGTCTGAATCCGCTCGTCCGGCAAGAAACTTGTATTCACTTTGCACGGTATAAATTCATCGCAATGCCTTACGGGGCTATGGTTTCTATCGGATTTTACTAAGTAAAATATTGATATTAAGCAGCTTAATGTGTCAAAAATCTTATTTTGCAGCAACTAAATATTTGAATTTATATCATATAAAAATGTATTAACAAATATATTACGTTTAATTTTTGTAGCAACTAATAAATCGTGAGCGTATCTGCCTGAAAACATACGCATAATGAGATAAAACAGGTAAAAAACGAAAAAGCAATTTTAAATTTTTATCTATATTGTTGAATATAAGCGATATTCAAAAGTAAAATCCGTTATCAAACTACTCAAAATATAAATGCGTTGATCCCGACGTGAATCGTGAATTGGGGTGTATTTCAAATTGTCTCATTCCTTTTTCTTGTGTGCGGAGAGATTTTGTGCATGAATGTAAATCCCTTTAAGCGAGATAAGAGTGGGCTGCCGTCAGCCGTTCACAGTTTGTAAAAATTATTTTTACTTCTAAAAAATATCACTAACTTTGCCAAATAAAAATAAAGAAACAGCCGTATGCAAAAGGACAGAGAAAAAGTCACAGGGAAGAAAGAGAGACAGTTAGTATCCTTTGACTGGGCAGTAAAACGCCTGTTACGGGACAAGGTGAATTTTGAAGTGGTGGAAGGTTTTTTGAGCGAACTGTTAAGTCG
>JAIRLS010000006.1 GCA_031259205.1 Bacteroidales bacterium
GGAATAATCCAACTGCTGGGAACATTATATGCTCCCTCATTTTCAACATACCCTTCTTCATTTTGAAGAGGCAGGGTATTTTGGGCAAAACTACTAAACGTAGTCATAAGCCCCATCATCGCCAAAAAGGCAATGATAAAAATCTTAATCTTTTGAAAATTTTTCATCTTTATAATGGTGATCCGTCTTTGCCTGTGTGTATATTTAATGTAAGGCGTGTGCGCAAAAACCGTGCTAAACCACGCACTCAGCGGTTTACAGAAGGATTTTATTTGCTTGAAAATCGTCATTTTTCGAACGTTTTTCCGATAAAAACCGGAGGTTGTTTTATTTGACAAGTCGAAACTTGATAATACAAATATACAACATAAAAAAACGTTTTGCAAATTTATTTGTTAATAATTGTTAAATGTATTATTCATTGATGAAAACCGGCCCCGCAAATGGACACAGAGGAATACGGACAACACAGGGAGCCTCAAAAACGGCAAACCATGTATAATTTGTCCGGTAACATTCGCAACGGCAGCGAAGTAAAATTGCAACAGACTGACTGCAACGATGTTGAAAACACTTTTAAAAAAAATCAGTTTTTTATCGAAATTATGTAACCTTTTTCAGCCTTCGCAGGTATATGTAAAAAACATTTATTAATAGAATGGAGAAATTGATAAAAATCACATCGGAGATGGATAACCTGCATATCATTGAACGAACAGTGGATGATTTGTCGGCCAATTTCGGTATTGATCAAGTCGTTTACGGCAACTTGATGGTGGCTTCTATGGAAGCGGCCAACAATGCTATTATGCATGGCAACAAACTCAATCCTGAAAAATATGTTATATTTACATTCCTTATTGATGATGAGAAATTAATACTGACGGTAAAAGATGAAGGACCGGGGTTCGATTATACCCACATTCCGGATCCGACGTCGCCTGAAAACATTGAAAACTTGAATGGAAGAGGCGTATTCCTGATGTCAAAACTTTCGGACAAGATCGAATTTGAAGATAATGGCAGTTTTGTCAAAATGACCTTTTTGCTCAAAAAGGTTTAAACATGGCCATCCGGTTTTTTTCCGACGGAATAGCTTTCCGGCTCCGTCATCAGCGGAAAATATCCCAATGGTTGCAAACGGTGGCTTTCCGGGAAAACAAGACCAGCGGCAACCTGACTTATGTATTCGTTTCGGAGCGGCGTATCCTGGAACTGAACCGTCAATTCCTGTGTCATAACGACTACACGGACATCATCACTTTCGACGACAGCACGGAAAAAGAAATCTCCGGCGAAATGTATGTCTGTATCGATACCGTCCGGAAAAATGCCGAACGGTACCATACCGGATTTGAAAACGAACTCCTGCGTGTAATGGTGCATGGAATCCTGCATCTGTGCGGCTATAACGACAAGACGGAACAGGAACAGCAATCTATGCGTGCAAAAGAGAACGACAGCCTCTTGCTGCTGTCCGACAACTCCGTATTCCCGGATCAATGGGAATGATACCAGTCCACCTTTCTGGAAATGTACATGACGACTGCCAGCGCAACGAACAAGCCTATGCTGCCTATCAGTAAGGCAAGATCTTCCATTTGCAGCACCGTGAAGAGGAAAATGTAGAGAAGAGAGAAAAAGCCTCCCATCAGGAAAGTTTGTTTCTTTTCCTTGAAAATGCTGTGTGAATAGCCGGTGATAAGCGTCACCACAGCTATAGCCGAGAGGAAGTACGCAAGATTGAAATTCATGTGCTCGGACAACGACAGCAACAAAGTGTAGAACAGTATCAAGCCAATGCTTACCAACAGGTATTGCAAGGGATGGATGCGTTTCCGGCTGATGAGTTCCACCAGAAAAAAGACAAAGAAGGTGAGCGCAATGAACATGATGGCGTATTTCACGGAACGTTCCGACTTCTGATAGTGATCCACCGGAATAATCAAGTGTACGCCAAATTGCGACCCGTGAATGTCGTAAGTATTGCCTGTCCACATTTGAGGGAAATTGCGATTGTAGTTGTACACGTTCCACTGGGCGGTGAATCCTTGCGGCGTAACGTTGCGCTGTTCGGGGAGAAAAGCCCCGTCGAACTTGGGCGTTTCCCATGCGGACGACATCTCTAAATGGGTGGTTTTTCCGACCGGCGTAAAGAAAAGGCTGTGGCTTCCATTGAGCCGCAAATCGAACTCGAAGGTATAACCATCGCTCTCCTGCTTTTGGGCAGATAGCGGTATTTTGACGCTTACTCCCGACGACGCTATGTGCGTGTTGCTGCCCGGCGATACTTCCTCCTCCACTCCGTTCCAGTTGAAAACAATATCGTTGCGGATACCGCGCATGTCGGAAATTCCGATGCTCACAAAAGCATTTTCCCATTCAATGAGAGTGGGCTGCCTGTCCAGCCGGCTGAAGTCGGGATGAAGGAAACTGCCGCTCACCTTGATGTCCGACTGATATACCACCGCTTTGTAGAGGCTGCGATAACGGATTTCCGGAACTACCTCGCCAACGATATTCAGCTTTTCCGGCAAGAAATAAGCATATTCACGAATACGACTCACTTCTTTGTCCACTTTCTCCACTCGCTGGAACGGCACCACAATAACCGGCCCCGACAATTCCTGACTTTCACCCCATTTGGAACTGATCTCATTTTTCACAAGGGAATCCTCCCTTTGCCGTTCGGTAATCAGGCTCCTGACCATACTGACGGGAATCAACATCAGGAGTATCAACACTCCGATAACCATCGACTTGAAGGTGATGCTACCGGTTATTTTCTTCGCCACCGTTTGAAGACTGCTACTATTTTCCATTTCACTTGATTTTATTTGTTAATCCGACTTGGCTCGATCGTTCACGTAACCACATTGCAATCAGGCATATATATTGTCTGCACTTCACTTATGGAAGACTACGGATTTTTCATAACTTCCAATTGTCTGACATCCAATATACAGCAATTATTTGGCAAATATACAAATAAAATTGGACTCGACAAACCGCCAACAAAAAATTGGATGAACATAAACGACTTTTCGCAATTGCAATATTTATAATTATTTGATTGTCAATAGTATATTAATATTGCTATTCGTTTAATTACCTCGTTTTTATCCGCATATTCATATAGGAGGTTATTTTACAAACACTTGTTTTGTTCCTGCCACATAAGGTCTTGTGGTGATGGAATATTCTCCTCCGTTGGGATCCTTATATACCAGTTCGACGTAAAAGGCGCTGAAATCTTTTTTCGGATATCCGGTAGTTACCTGCACAACACCCGTATTGGTCGGCGGGAGCGCTTTGCCCGTCCAGTGTGAATGGCGAAAATCCCGGCCGGATGATTCGGCTGTCCACAAGACGGCACGTACCGGCTGGTCGGTCGACGTTTTGATATTCAGCGTGATTTTTTTCCCTTTTTCGGTCAATGTCCATTGACATTCCGGATAGGGTTTCCGGTTCAGCGACAATCCGAAAAATGCGCTTAACGTGCTGTAAACTTGTTTCTTGTCACCTAACCCATGTCCGGCATTGGGGACGTAGCAGAGATAATTCTGCCCCGGTATTTCATCAATGTAGAGTTTCACAGCATCGATTGTCCAGTAAGGGTCGTTGGTTCCCATAAAGAGCATTTTAGGCATGGTCAGTTTTGTGCGGTACGAATAGGGGTCAATCATTTCTACTACCGACTGGCCAAATTCGCTTTTGATGACTTGTGGGATTTCCAGTTTCACATAATCCTGAATTTCTTCGCTATAGGCGCCTCCGTACATTTCTTTTTGGTATTCGAGCGTTGCAGGCATGTTGAGCACGTCAATCACCATTGGAGCGATGGCTATCACGCGCGGATCCTGTGATGCGCCTGTGAGCCATGTAGCCCAGCCCCGTTTGGATGCGCCTGCCACCACAAAACGCCTGATTACGACGCCCGTTTTCTGTTCGGTAAACTCCTGTACGGCGTCCATTGCTTTACGGGCGCTTTTTACCATCGGGAACAGCAGAGGCCAGGAAAAATCCCCGTCTTTACGAAAGCCGTTCAATGTGTATGAAATTAGAGCGTCTTCGTTAAGACCGCCGTACAGCGGCTGATTGGGAACTTGCCGTATAATGGCGACAACAGCCTGATTTTTGGCTGCTATGACTGCCATTGCCTTCAATGTTCCATCGTTGGGGTTGGCCGTCTTGGGCAAACCGTTTTCTACCGCACTTCCTGAGATAAACAGCAAAGCGCCGTCATGACCGACTTTTTCCGGAACCAGTACCATCAGTTCATGTCGCCACAATATCCCCTGCCATTTCTGCGAAATCAACAGAAGAGAATAAGCCTGCGTCTTATCCACCGGATAACTGTCCCGTACTTCCCACGCCCAGGTGGGATCGTTGTTGTTCAGATAGGCGTCAAGCGCTGTTGACGGATTGACGGACTGAGCGCAAACAGAGGCTATAAAAAACAAGCCCGATAAAAAAAATGAAAAAAGACGTTTCATCGTTTTATTATTTATTCGATTACGCGCAAATAATGTGCCAATTATAGCGCGTGGAGTATAAATAATAAATAGGTTAATTCTTTTTTTGAGGCGCTATGAAAAACAATTCTTCTGACCTCCACTAAAGCACGAAGGCACGAAGGCACGAATGTAGAGACGCACGGCGTGCGTCTGAAAAGCCATCCGCTTTGGATAATGCGGAACGTCCTGAAAGGACGTAACTTTCATAACCGCAGATCAACGACCTGAGGAAGCCTCTCCATAGCTTCTTCTGCCTGAACCGTAAGCTCGACGCAGTCAAAGGCAGGACAAGTACTGCTTTTGACTGCGTCGATTTTCAATTCAGGTAGCCGCACTGCTGCAGGAGGCCTCCTTTCCGCCGGTCAGCGACCGGCGGTTATGAAAAGGGATGGGAAGAAAGCGGGAAATAAAACACGGATGGAACAGTCCGTTGACCCATAGCGCCTCAAAAAAAGAATAAACCAAAGATTTAGCCGTAAATTCCTTTCGCGGAGAGCCACAGTGTAGCGAAGCCGCGCACAATATAAAAGGGAAAAAGTCTTTTTTCGTGGGAAAAAGACTTTTTGAAGGAGCAGGCT
>JAIRLS010000007.1 GCA_031259205.1 Bacteroidales bacterium
CCACGCTTCGGCTCGCGAATATACACGAGGTTCGTTCCATAAGAAGTTTTGAAAGAATTTCCTGTTCAGTTTGATGTAACCTTTATCCGCCATTTTGTTCGTAATGTGTTTTTGTTTAATTAGATATCTGCTACACAGCGTACCGTTAAGCCGTAAGCGCGATTGGTTGTATTCGCTGCATTAATGCTCCCGCTTGTAAAGTAGAGGTAGTACGAGGTAGTACTTGTAACAGCGCTACTCCAATAGGTGCCGATGGAACCGACACCGTTCTGCGCACCGCCACTACGGTTACGGTGCCCTGCGGCGGGCAAAAAGATCGATTCTTTGGAATCTGCTTTTAACTTGTGGTCGTTGCCGAACCACCGGCCTTTCCTGTCGTCGTCCCATGTGCTGCCGAGGGCAATCAGGGCTTCCCATTCTTCTTTAGTCGGCAGGCGCTTGCCGCTAGCCTGTGCAACTCCGATGGCTTCGTACCAATTGAGGTGTTCCCTTTCTTCGATGACTGTGTTCTCCCTGTCCCATTTCAAGCCGTTGATAACAACGGTATCGGAAACGGAAGTGTCTGAAATAATTTTGTCTTTGTTCATGATTATTTTATTTGTTTATTTGTTTAATATTGCGATCCTTAAATTTTCATTTCCGGTATGCCAGTTGAAATTGCCCAGCATCCATTGTTTGTATTCTCCCGGAATGTCGGATATTCGATTGCCTTTGTATTTGCCGAACGGCATTATTTCAAGCGGTTTTTCCTGCTTTTTCCCTGTGGCACGTCCTGCTTTTAAACTCTCTCTCGTATACATTCCTATCTCGTGAATAGGGATGCCGGAGAGGAGTTTTCCGCCGCTTCCGTACATGCGCCATAACGTGTCTTTTTCAAAGACAATGTCTTCCACCCGTCCGAAGCGTTCGACGTTTCCGGCAAAGTCGATTATCAAACAGTCCTTTTTGCCTGCGTCTATACGGGTGCCGCGCCCGACGATTTGGTAATACAGGGCGATTGAGGCGGTCGAAATGCCGAAGATGATACAGTCTATTCCGGTATAGTCAAATCCGGTCGAAAGTACCCGCACGTTAAATATTACGCGGGTTTTGCCGCTACGGAAACCGTCTATAACTTTTTCCCGCTCCGCTTTGTGCATTTCGCCGTAAATGGCTGCGGAGTTGGGATACTGTTTGCTCAACTGGATGGCTTCGGCGACGGAGGGAACAAACACCAGAATGTGCCGCCGCTCGGCGTGGCAGTTCAATTGCTGTATAATCCGGGCATGGATATGGTTGTTTTCAAATGCCCATAAAACGCTTTCTTCGGTGTATTCCGACTTGGAGGTATTATAAACTAATTGCGAAGAATCAAATTCGGTTGTTTGGTACTCTAAGCGGCTCCAAAATCCGAGTTCTACCATTTCCTGTACCTGCCCGACGTGGATAATATGCTTAAAGAAATTGCCTTTTTTCGACCGGCTGGTCAGCATTTGCAGTTTTGAAAACCGGTTGCCGTCCAAATCTGTATTTTGCTGCAACTTGATTGGTGTGGCGGTTATGCCCAAAACATGGGTAATTTCACTGTCCGTTAAGAATTTGCCTAACATGCTCTCGGATTCGCGCGGGTACAAATGGGCTTCGTCAATGAGCATTTTCTTAAATCCGAGTTGCTTAAACAGCTTGCCGATGTTCTTTATGCTGCCTATTGTGGCGTAAGTGATTTTGTTTATCTCTTTACGTCCGAAGGAGGCGGAATAAATGCCGGCCTGTACCTGTAAGTCATCGCCGCAAAGGGCGAGGTATTTCTTGTAGTTCTGTTCCAACAATTCTCTTGAAGGCTGCAATACAAGTAGCTTCCCTTCGGTTTCCTTCGCTGTGAACGCCGTCAGGATGGATTTCCCCCACGCCGTGGGCAGCACAATCAGGGAGGGCGCAGGGTTTTTCGCATTGAAAAATTCTACTGCCTTCCTGATTGGCTCTGTCTGGTTTTTGCGGAGGGTGATCATTGTTCCAATTCCTCGTTTGAATAATAACTTACGTCTTCATCCGGGATAAAAACACCGGCGATGTTTAGTTCCTGCACCTGTTTGAATGTGCGGTAAATCACATAGAATTCATCCCTGCTCATTACGGCTTTAACCGCTCGCAGGGCGTTTTCGAAGGAAAAGGCCAGAACGAGGGTATTGCGCGAGCCGCCGTCCGTTTCTTCGCCGCCGTCTTCATTGTCAACGGTTGCGCAAATTTGGCATTTATACCATTTGGCTTTCCTGCCTCCGGATTCGTAGGCTTCAAGTTCGGTGTCGTACACTTTGATTACCCGGTTATACTCTACCTGGTTAACCTTTACTATCTCGAATGCGGCATCGATGTTGATCTCGAAGTATTCGGATATGAACTGTTCGGCCATCGCGGGGCTGTCCGCCTTTACGATGTAGCTGCGTTTGCGCCGGTTGCCTTTTTCACTCACTTTCAGGACGGTTTCCCAAAGGTTCATGTATTTTTCCTGATTGCCCCTGACGGGGATATTGGATACTTGGACGGTTTTGATTTCGTTTTCCAAAAGAATGGAAATGTCGATTCCCGTCAGGCAAACGCCCCTTTTTATCAGGTCCTCGCTTCGTTCTGCACTGACAACTTCGTTGGTTTCTTCGTCAAGAGAGTCTTCCGTCCAGTACTTTTTTTCGGTTTGCATCAGATACCAGCCTTGGGCATCTTCCGTTTTCACTGTTTTTTTTATCAGTTCCATGTTTGTAAATTATTGTTTATTAAAAAATTCTTTCGGTAAATAGCTTAAAATGTGCTTGATGACTTCTATTGTCCAGCCGTTGCCAAGCATTTTGTACTCTTGTGTGTCGCTGCAATCCCAGCGATACCATGCAGGGACGGTTTGCAGACGGGCGCACTCGGTGGGGGTCAGGCGGCGGGTGCTTTCGTTGCGCAGGATTGCGCAAGAACAGCAACTCATTTCTGCCATCAATGCAGGCGATTTATAATTTACATCGTAAACCCTGTTTTGTTGATATGGTTGTGTGCCTTGACTTTCTGTCGAAGGGTTGAGTTGTACAATCTGATAATTGTGCTTTTTATCCAGCGACCGACCTGTACTGCTCCGCTGCGCAGGAGCTTTGCCATTGACGGATAGAAAAGCTGTCTTTGGGAGATTCGACAAGCGTTTCAACGTCGCTCCGCTAATGAAATATTTCCCGTCCACCTCACTTTCAAGAATATCTCTCAATACGATTCCCCTGTCTGCGGGCTGCGGGATGTCGGTATGCAATTCACCAAACAGGCCCGCCCTTTTTGTCCGGATATTGCTCCAGTAGTACCTGTCTCTGTTTTGCGCCGAGACAAGCGCCGAGTTGATTAGTACCGGATAAACACCAACATTTTCGGAGATAATGCGGAGGCACTGTTTTCTCAT
>JAIRLS010000044.1 GCA_031259205.1 Bacteroidales bacterium
CATAACAGGCCTGTAGGAGAAGAAAATAATGGACATAAGTTTATTCAAAGGAATAATAAAAAGTTTGGTAATGGATTTATCAAATAAAAGTTATAACAAAATTAAAAAAGAAAAAATAAATGGGCGTGTAAATATAATTGAATTGGAAAATATTATAAAGGAATATGGGAAAACAATAATACCATTACCGGAGGAGGCATTTAATATTGCAAATATATATAATATTGAAAGAGAAGATAGAATGAATATTTATATTCCATTATGGACAAAAGAGGAAGGCAGGAGTGATTTAACATTATCATTAATCTGTCATCTAAAAAATAATAAACCCACAATTGAAATTAATGATTTGGAAGTATTATAAAAATAATGGAGTACGCCCCAACATCGCATAACAGGAGTGTTTACGCTTCGCTGCCGGTAGGCGGCTCGGCCTCCAACGGTTAGGTCATTCCGCTACGCTCCATTCCCACGCCGTTGCTCCGGCACATTTTGTCTGCCCTGCTCTTTGCTGCGCAAAGCCCTTTATAAAAACCGTATTGACAAAATGAAATAAATATGACAAAAAAATAGAGGAGTATCTTATAATATTATGGAATTACAAGTTTACATTTCACGATTAAAAGACGAAGAATTTGATTACGATATTGAATATCCAATTGGAAACAGGCAATATGCTCCAAAGGCAATATATTGGGGGTATCGGCTTGTTGATTTATTTAGAGATATTGTTGATAAAGTACTTGATCATAAGGAAAATACGAAACAAACGGATTGGGGCACATTCGTTATAAAATTTACAAAAACAGATTTAATGGAATATCTGTTAAAATATGTTATTATGTATGAAAAACATTTGGAAAAAATGTCTGAAGGCTCTTTTAAGGAAAGTTATAAAGAATACAACCTGGGCGGAGTTAATTCGCTTCTCAATCAGACAAAAAAATTACCGGATGATGAATATTTACTGGTAGCGCAAGAATTATTTTGACGTAAATTTTCATGGTTTATTATAAAATTAAATATTCATTAAAAAAAACATGAAAATAAAATAATGGAGTACGCCCGCACTTCGCATAACAGGACTGTTAGCGCTTTGCCGCCGGTAGGCGGCGAAGGGATTGCGGCTGGCTCGGTCATTGCGCTTTGCTCCATCCCCACGCCACACTCCACCCACAGTTTTGCAGCCCTGCTCTTTGCTGCGCAAAGCCCTTATTCGGGCCGCCAAAACATCGGAAAGCGTCGGAACGTTATACGAAATGCCGCTAAAAATTTTTGGAAAGAGATTACGAAATACAATGGATATCAATGAAAATGAAATAAAAATGTGGAAAAATATTTTTTCTATACCCCACCTGATAAAGGAGAAAATATATGTTTAACTTAATACCCCCCCCCCCCACAACAATATACTCCAAAGGAGATATTGGTGGAAATAACGAATAAATGTAATTACAGATGTATATTTTGCGCCCGTACAAAAGTGAAAACTAAATTTGGTGAAATTGACGCCGGATTTTTAAAAAGAATATTACAGGAAGCCTATGATATGGGATTGCGGAGAGTTGGTTTATATACAATCGGTGAAATGTTTTTGTGCAAAGAACTTGTAACGCATATTAAAAATGCAAAACAAATAGGGTATGAATATATTTATTCGGATACAAATGGACTGTTGGCAACTCAAGAAAATTTAAAAAAAGTAATTGAGGCGGGAATGCACAGTATAAAATTTTCGATAAACGCCGGTACGCGGGAAACATATAAATTGATTCACGGGCATGATGCTTTTGATAAAGTTATCGAAAACTTGAAAATATGTTATAAACTAAAGCAAGAACTGAATCAAAAACTAAGAATCCTGGTTTCTTATGTTGTTACCAAACAAAATGAGAATGAAATTGAACAGTTAAAAGAAATCGTCGAGCCGTATATAACTGACAATATCATGGTTAATGCAATTTCCCTTGTTCCTTTGCAACGTTACAATCATAATGCAACGCATTTAATCCCTGAAACGATGGAACATTCCAGGATGGAAGTTCCATGTACAATGGTATTCAACAGGATTCATATAACATATAATGGTTATTTAACCGCCTGTTGTCAGGATTTTAACTACGATCTGCTTTTAGCCGACTTAAAAAAGACGTCATTAAAAGACGCCTGGTACGGCGAAAATGCGATGGCATTAAGGGAAGCGCATGTAAAACATAAGTTGGAAGGAATATTATGCAATAATTGTTATCAAAAGCATTTTCAAAAATACGATGCGTTAAAAATATAAATCATTCACGTTTCCCACTTAATTTTCTCCTATGAAACGGGGTTTACTAAAGTAAAATATTAGTATCAAGTAACTTAAAGTATAAAAAATCTTATTTTGTAGCAACTAAATATTTGAATTTATGCCATATAAAAGTGTGATAACAAATATATTACGTTAAATTTTTGTAGCAACTAATAAATCGTGAGCGTATCTGCCTGAAAACATGCGCATAACGAGATAAAACAGGTAAAAAACGAAAACACAATTTAAAATTTTCATCTCTATTGTTGAATATAAGCTATATTCAAAAGTAAAATCCGTGAAAAAGTGTTGATAATGAAAAAATGTAATAC
Organism: Bacteroidales bacterium; assembly: GCA_031259205.1. GTDB lineage: Bacteria > Bacteroidota > Bacteroidia > Bacteroidales > UBA4181 > JAIRLS01. The sequence continues at coordinate 2,623 of JAIRLS010000044.1, forward strand.
TTATTTTTGGACGACTCCATGAAAATGAGGAGGTTTGACGAAAGGAGGTCAAAAATGATAAAAATATGAAAACACTTGGAAGCATCATAAAAAACATACCGGTCAAGTCCCTTACCGGCAATGTTAACATTCCCATAAAGGCGGTTTGTTTCGATTCGCGGCAAGCGACGCCCGAAAGCCTGTTTGTGGCCGTTCGGGGCGCCGTTGCGGATGGTCACCGGTTTATTCCCGAAGCGATACAAAAGGGCGTAACAGCGATTGTGTGCGAAGCCATGCCGGAATCGCTCCATGACGGCGTCACTTTCGCCGTTACGGACAATTCCGTCGAAGCGCTGGGAAACATCTGCGCCGACTTTTACGACCGCCCTTCCGAACAGCTTACTTTGGTAGGCGTTACCGGCACCAACGGCAAAACCACTACCGCTACGCTGCTCTACAGGCTTTTCCGTGCGCTGGGCTACAAGACGGGGTTGATTTCTACCGTGGCCTACTACGTCAACGACGAAAAAAGCGAAGCCTCGCACACCACGCCCGACCCCGTCCGGCTAAACGGTCTGATGCAGGAAATGGTACGGCAGGGATGCACATACTGTTTCATGGAAGTTAGCTCGCATTCGACAGTGCAGCAACGCATTGCAGGATTACATTTTGCCGGCGGCATTTTTTCCAATCTCACACACGACCACCTGGACTTTCACAAAACATTTGCCGAATATCTCAAAGCGAAGAAAAAATTTTTCGACCTGCTTCCTCCGACGGCCTTTGCCTTAGTCAACAAAGACGACCGTAACGGCATGGTGATGACGCAGAATACCCGCGCTACCGTAAAAACGTACGGACTGAAAAATATGGCGGATTTCCGTTGCCGGATCATAGAGCAACATCTTGACGGAATGCAGTTACAAGTGGACGGTCTGGAAACTTGGGTACACTTCATCGGAGAATTTAACGCCTACAACCTGTTGGCAGTATATGCCGCCGCCGTATTGTTGCGCCAGTCGCCGCAGGAGATATTGACCGTCATGAGTACACTCACACCGGTAGACGGGCGTTTTGAGCTGATCCGCTCGCCAAACGGCATTGTGGCGGTGGTTGATTATGCGCATACGCCGGATGCCCTGGAAAATGTGTTGAAAGCTATTCACGGCATTATCCGGGAGGCTTCAAAACAGATCATCACCGTAGTGGGTTGCGGAGGCGACCGCGACAAGACAAAACGTCCCGAAATGGCCAAAATAGCTGCGGATATGAGCACGCGCGCCATTTTCACCTCCGACAATCCTCGCAGCGAGGATCCCAACGACATCATCGCCGACATGAAGGCCGGACTGGACGCCGAAGACCGGCAGAAAACCCTCTTCATCCCCGATCGTCGGGAAGCCATTCGTACCGCCTGCCTGATGGCGCATCCGGGCGACGTCGTGCTGGTGGCGGGCAAAGGACACGAAACCTATCAGATAATCAAAGGCGTTAAGTCGCATTTCGACGACAGGGAAACAGTGAGGGAAATTTTCGGGACAACCAATGGCAAAAATCAATAATACACTATAATGCTCTATTATCTATTCACATATCTGGACAAACAGTTTGATTTCCCGGGAGCGGGAATGTTTGGTTATATCTCCTTCCGGTCGGGGATGGCATTGATCTTCTCGTTATTAATAGCCTTGCTTTTCGGGAAAAGCATCATTACGTTCCTGAAAAAAAAGCAAGTAGGCGAATCCATACGCGATCTTGGGCTGGATGGGCAAATGAGCAAGCAAGGCACCCCTACCATGGGCGGTATCATCATTCTGCTTTCGTTGCTGGTGCCGGTACTGCTCTTCGGCGACATCTGCAATATCTATATCCTGCTGATGAGCATCACCGCCGTGTGGCTTGGCCTGATCGGTTTTCTGGACGATTATATCAAAGTATTCAAAAAAGACAAAAAAGGACTTCATGGCCGTTTTAAAATATTGGGGCAAATTACATTGGGAGTGATTGTGGGAATGACTTTCTATTTTTCGGATGATATTGTGGTGCGGGAGCATGTGCCGGTGACGGCGTCCGTTACGGCGCAAACGGCGGATAACCTGCCGTCCGTCCGCAACTACATAACGGTGGATATGAAAAGCACTACAACGACCATCCCTTTTGTGAAGGAAAACGAGTTTGATTATGAATGGCTGGTGAACTGGATGGGCGGAAATGCAAAAAGTTTCGTATGGATAGCCTTTGTGCTGGTCATCATCTTTATTGTAACGGCAGTGTCCAACGGAGCCAACATCACCGACGGGCTGGACGGGTTAGCGGCAGGCACCTCGGCTATCGTAGGCATAACGCTGGGTGCGCTGGCTTATCTGTCGGGCAACATCATTTACGCCGACTATCTCAATATCATGTACATACCCCACACGGGCGAACTGGTGATTTTCATCAGCGCGTTCATCGGGGCAACGCTGGGCTTTCTCTGGTACAACACCTATCCGGCGCAAGTCTTCATGGGCGACACCGGCAGCCTTGCCATCGGCGGCATTATTGCCGTATATGCCATCCTTATCCGCAAGGAACTGTTGATCCCGATACTCTGCGGCGTCTTTCTGGCAGAAAACATTTCGGTGATGATGCAGGTAAGTTGGTTCAAATACACCAAAAAGAAGTATGGTCAGGGAAGGCGTATTTTCCTGATGTCGCCCTTACACCATCACTATCAGAAAAAAGGCTGTCCGGAACCGAGAATCGTTACGCGCTTCTGGATTGTCGGCATTTTACTGGCCGTGATGGCAATCGTAACGCTGAAAATGCGATAAAAACAATACCAGCAATGGGATATAAGTTAAAAATACTTGATTTCGGACCGATTCAAGAGGTAGATACGGAACTTCTCGACACCAACCTGTTCATCGGTCCGCAGGCAAGCGGGAAAAGCACCATTGTCAAAATGGTTTATTTTTTTCTGTCGCTCAAAAAAGACTTGTGGATGTATTTGTATGAGGAAGAAAACCGAAATTTTTCGAACTTTGAACTGACCATCCGGAGAAAATTCGAAGGATTCTGGGGAACAGCCAAAGTGAAACGGACATTTTTTGTAAAATTCGAATATTCGTGCGGGAAAACCATTGAGTTGATCCCTCTCGGTAACGGGTATATCGGGGTGGATTATTCTTGTGAATTTAAAGATGAACTGTCTTCGATATTCAACCGTGCCAATGAATTTGGACAAGTATTAAAACCGTCTTTGGAACGGGAACTTCCCAAAATGATAAGCGGGCTTTTTGCTCAGGATATGGAAACGGAAATCGTCTATATTCCGGCAGGCAGAAGTATTCTGTCCACCCAGCCCGATTTTTTGCGGCGGCAAATCATGGGCAAAGTGTTCGGCGATAACCAGCCGATGGTATTGCCATTGATGGATTTTATCGAAAGAATCTCGGCGCTGCAACGGTTCTTCGACAAACCGATCGACGAGGTGATAGAGGAAACGAAAGCGCTGTCGTCGCCTTATGCACAACCGGATGTACACTGTTTGGATATCGCACGCGAGCGGATGGAATCCGTTTTGAAAGCTACTTACCGCTACGACAAGAACGGCGGGAAAATTATCGTCGGGAAGACGGAAATCCCTCCGGCGTTTGCCTCGTCCGGTCAGCAGGAATCTCTGTGGATAGTGATGACACTGTTCTATCTGATGTTGAAAAAAAACAACGCATTTATCATCGTCGAAGAACCCGAAGCAAATCTCTTTCCCGAAGGGCAAAAATACATTACCGAGTTGATGGCGCTCGCGGCGAACAGGCGCGGTAATCAACTGTTTGTCACCACGCATAGTCCATATATCCTCACCTCGTTCAATAATCTGATATATGCCTGTCAGGTAGGACAAAAAGCAAAGGAACAAACGGAAAAAATCATCGACCGCAACCTGTGGATGGAAGAAGAGAGCGTAAAGGCCTTTTTTGTGGAAGAAGGCGGTGTCCGTTCCATCATAGACGAGAAATTGAAATTGATAAAAGCAGAGGAAATAGACAAAATCTCCGGCTTTATCAATGAAGAGTTTAACCGGATAGCCGATGTAGAATATGGAGTATAGGGCGGCATGGACAACCGGTATGGAATTTTCCGACAGGCGCCGGGAAATATCGTTTCAGGATAAACATTCCGATGTACGGTATGTCGCCTACAATCCGAATAATCGTACAGTTACCAAATTTCGAGTAGATGGAGATCTCATCAAGGATAACGAATCGAAATGCGATTATCTGATGGCGGCGGAAAGGAAAAATCCCGCCGAGCATCCTGATTTCTATTTTGTAGAGTTGAAAGGACACGATGAAAAAACGGCGATAAGACAACTCGAGCGGAGTGTCGAACTGTTAATATGCCGGCGTCAGGTAGATTTTCATTCCGTCTATTGCCGGCTGGTTATGTCTCGATGTCCCAATATAAACAGCAGCAACAGGGTCAAACTCGACAGGAAAATGCGAGCGATGAGGGGTAATTTTCTACAGAAAAGCCGCCAGATGGAAGAAACAATTTAAAATATTATAGAATTAACAAATCCGCATGAATTTAAAACAGTACAATGAGCAGTAAAAACAAACGTATCGTAATACTCGGCGCAGGCGAGAGCGGTACAGGCGCGGCAGTGCTGGCAACAAAGCAGGGGTTCGACGTATTGGTGTCCGATTCGGGCGTCATCAAACCAGAGTACAGGGAATTGCTGGACAAGTATGTGATACTGTACGAGGAAAAACGCCATTCTACGGAAATGATTCTCTCGGCAGACGAAGTCATCAAAAGTCCGGGCATCCCCGACAGTGCGCCCATCATGCAGGCGGTCGCCGGAGCAGGCATTCCGGTCATCTCCGAAATAGAGTTCGCCGCACGCTACACGCAGGCAAAAAAAATCTGCATCACCGGCAGCAACGGCAAAACCACCACTACTACGCTCATCTGCTACATGATGAGGCAGGCAGGCATGAACGTAGGCATGGCGGGAAACGTGGGCAAAAGTTTCGCTTTGCAGGTGGCGGAAGAAGACTTCGACTACTACGTAATCGAACTGAGCAGTTTCCAACTGGAAGGGATGCACCGGTTCAAGGCCGACATCGCTATCCTGCTGAACATCACTCCCGACCATCTCGACCGCTACGACCGCCATTTCCAGAACTACGTCAACGCCAAGATGCGCATCCTGCAAAACATGACGCGCAATGAGTACTTCATCTTCTGTTCGGACGACGAAATCACCATCGGCGAACTGGAACGCATTGTCCATACGGCACAGGAATTGCCTTTTTCGGCAGAAAGAAAATGCTCGCCGGGCGCTTACGCGGAAGACGGCCTGTTGAATGTCAGTTTCCGACGCGACCTCTTTTCCATGCCGCTCGTCGAATTATCACTCAAGGGACGGCACAACCTCTACAATTCAATGGCGGCAGGCATCACAGGACGCATACTCGATATCCGGAAAGAATATATCCGCTTGGCGTTAAGTACCTTTCCCGGCGTGGAACACCGGCTGGAGCGAGTGCTGAAAATCCGCGACGTGCTGTACATCAACGATTCGAAAGCTACCAATATCAATTCCGCATGGTATGCACTCGAAAGCATGGAAACGCCGGTAGTGTGGATCGTGGGCGGCACCGACAAAGGCAACGATTACAGCGTGCTGAGCGAGCTGGTACGCCAAAAAGTGCGTGCAATGATTTGTCTCGGCGCCGACAACAGCAAACTGATAGCGGCTTTCGGCGCAACAGTGCCATGGTACACCGAAACGCGCTCCATGCGCGACGCCGTGAAAGCCGCCTACAACGCGGCGCACGCCGGCGATACGGTGCTGCTCTCGCCTGCCTGCGCCAGCTTCGACCTGTTCGACAACTACGAAGACAGAGGCCGACAATTCAAACAATGCGTCAGGGAACTCTAAGAAAATAACCGCCTGTCGGCATCCTTAGACCGGACAGCGTTGCACGCACACCCGCGCACAGAGCTAAAAGACTGTGCGACGAGGGCGGCAAACTTCGGGGAAATATTCGCAAATTTCGGCATACATTCAAAATAACAATGGAATTTTTTAAAAAATATTTCAAGGGCGATCCCAACATTTGGGCAATCATTATCGGCCTGAGCGTTTTTTCGTTGCTGGCGGTGTACAGCTCTACCGGAACGCTGGCATACCGTTTTCGTGGAGGCGATACCTCTTTCTACGTCATCGGACATGCGATGAATCTCGGCCTCGGTTTGTTTCTGGCCTTTGTGGTTCATAAAGTTCCCTACAAGTATTTTGCCCGTCTTTCGCAATGGTTGATATGGATAGTGCCGGTGGCGCTGGCGCTCACGCTGGTGTGGGGTATATCGGAAAACGTCGCTTCGCGCCGTATTCCCGTTTTAGGGGTGACGATTCAGACGTCCGACATTGCAAAACTGATTCTTATTGCCTATGTTGCCCGTTTCCTCGCTCTCCGGCAGGAACGGATACGCGATTTCAGCCGCACGCTGGCGCCTGTTTACTTTTGGATATGTCTGGTATGCGTCCTCATTCTTTTTGCCAATCTTAGCACTGCCTGCCTGCTGTTTCTCACCTGTATCGCGTTGCTGTATATCGGGCGCGTTCATGTGGGGCATCTCACCGCCTTGCTTGTGGTGACCATTATAGCGGGAGGATTGTTTGTCGGTGGGCTTTACACGCTGCACCAGCACGGGATACGCAACGTCGTCACACAGCGCGCGCCGACATGGGTAAACAGGATTACAGGCGTATCGGACGATTACCAGAAAACGCAATCGAAAATAGCCTACGGAACATCCGGTTTTCTTGGCAGGGGGCCTGGCAAGAGCATTCAGCGTAATTTCCTGCCTCAATCTTTTTCCGATTTTATCTTTGCGATTATCATTGAGGAATACGGGTTATTGGGGGGAAGCGCCGTGCTGATGCTTTATCTGGCGCTGCTTTACCGGACAGTGATCATTGTGCGAAAGTGCAACAAAACTTTTCCCGCTTTTCTGGCTGCCGGACTGGCGCTGTCCGTTGTCTTGCAGGCCTTGATACACATGATGGTGGTGGTGGACATCATACCCGTAGTCACCGGACAGCCGCTTCCCTTTATCAGCAAAGGCGGCACATCTATCGCTCTTACAGGCGTCGCTTTCGGCGTCATACTTAATATCAGCAGGGAGATCAACAAAGAAAAGAATGTCGAACCTTTACCAGCCACAATCGAAAACCAACAACCCGAAACAACATGAAGAATAAGAACAAATCCGGTCGTTCCACATCAACGGATAAAACCGGCGGACAGAGAACACGCGCCATCATTAGCGGCGGCGGTACGGGAGGCCATATTTTCCCTGCTTTGGCCATTGCCAAGGCCTTGTCGAAAAGGAATCCCAAGATACAGATACTTTTTGTGGGCGCTAAAAACCGCATGGAAATGACCAAAGTGCCGGAAGCCGGATACAAAATCTTCGGACTGCCCGTCAAAGGCTTTTACCGGAAACAGCTTCTCCGTAATTTCAACGTGCTTTACCGGCTGGTACAAAGCCTTTTTATTGCCTGCGTCATTGTCAAACGCTTTCGCCCCAACGTCGTTATCGGCGTGGGCGGCTATGCCGGCGGCCCCGTATTGTTTGCCGCCTGCTTGTACCGTATTCCTACCATCATACAGGAACAAAACTCCTATGCCGGCGTTACCAACCGTATTCTTTCCAAAATGGTCGACAGGATTTGCGTGTCGTATGAAGGGATGGAACGGTATTTTCCTGCCGGGAAGTTAGTCGTCACCGGCAATCCCGTTCGCGACGCATTTTTGGAAAGCATCACCCCCGAACAGACGCTGCTTTTCTTCGATTTCAAACAAGCCAAACCTGTCATCCTTGTCCTTGGCGGAAGCCTCGGAGCACGCACCCTGAACCTGAGCGTGCTGGGCTGTCTTGACGCATTGCCGCCGGAAGTTCACCTGATATGGCAAACAGGAAAGGAATATTTCGAAAAAGCCAAACAAGCGGTAGCCGGCAAGAATCTTCAAGACTCCGTTAAGGTGTACAAGTTTATCGACCGCATGGAACTGGCTTTTGCCGCCGCCCACTTAGTCGTTTCAAGGGCCGGCGCAAGTACCATCTCCGAATTGTGTGTCACCGGAAAACCGTGTATCCTCGTGCCTTCGCCCAACGTGGCGGAAGACCACCAAACCAAAAACGCCATGATGCTGGCCGGTAAAAACGCCGCCATCGTGATTCCCGACCACGAAGCGGAGAAAGAACTGATGCCTGCCGCTATCCGTATCGTACAGAATCAGGAAATTTTGGAACCCCTTTCGGAAAACATCCGAAAACTGGCGCGATTCAACGCCGCTTCCGCCATTGCAAAATTAGCGGAAGAATTGACGATTAACGATTGAAGATTCGGTCTTTTCCCTTTTTCCCTTTACAAGATGATTTATTTTCCGTCGAACATATACTTTATTGGTATCGGAGGTATCGGCATGAGCGCTCTGGCAAGGTATTTCAAAACAAGGAAATGCTGTGTCTGCGGGTATGACCGTACGGAAACAGCTTTGACGCAAGCGCTTTGTCGGGAAGGTATCGGCGTGCATTATCGCGACGACGTCAATGCCATTCCGCCGTCGTTCCGCAACAGCCCGGACGACACGCTGGTGATCTATACGCCTGCCGTTCCTGCTTCGCATGTCGAACTCAACTGGTTCAAAGAACATCGTTACCGGCTGATAAAGCGTGCCGAAGCATTAGGCGTTCTCTCGAAGGAAAAGAAAACTGTTGCCGTGGCGGGAACACACGGCAAAACAAGCGTTTCCGCCATGACCGCTTTCCTGCTTACCGAAGCGGGCGCAGGCTGTGACGCTTTTCTGGGTGGAATTTCCAAAAACTACCACACCAACCTGCTGTTGCGGGAAGGCAGCGAGTATCTGGTGGCTGAGGCCGACGAATACGACCGTTCGTTCCTGCACCTGCATCCCTGCGTGGCAGTGGTAACGGCTATGGACGCCGACCATTTGGATATTTACGGCACCCACGCCGAGATGAAAGCCGCTTTCCGGCAGTTTACGGCGCAGATACAGCCCGGCGGCGTCCTGTTGGCCAAGTACGGGTTGGAGTTGTCGGCTCCGAAGGGCGTCCGGCAGTATTCGTATTCGCTGACCCACCCGCAGGCCGATTATTATGCGGAAGCGGTGCATGTAACGGGCGGCCGTTATGCAGCGGACGTCCGCACCCCGCAGGGAGTGTTGAAAAATGTGCAATTCGGCATTCCCGGATTAGTGAACGTAGAAAACGGTATCGCAGCCATTGCCGCAGCCGCATTAACGGGCGTCCCTCCCGAAAAGGCAGCCTCCTCAATGACACGCTTTGAAGGCGTAGAGCGACGGTTCGACTGTCGCGTGAAAAACGACAGGCTGATCTACATCGACGATTATGCCCACCATCCGGAAGAATTGCGTTTTACCGTCGAATCGGTCAGGCAACTGTATCCCGGCAGACATATCACAGGCGTCTTCCAACCACATCTTTACACCCGTACCCGCGATTTTGCAGAAGGATTTGCACAAAGCCTCAGCCTGCTGGACAGCCTGATACTGCTCGACATCTATCCGGCGCGGGAAGACCCGATTCCGGGCGTCGACGCGCAAATCATCTTCGACAGGGTAACGATTCCCGACAAGAAGATGTGCCGGAAAGAAGAAGTAATTGAAATCTTAAAAACACGTCGCCTCGATGTGCTTCTTACCATGGGCGCCGGCGATATTGATACGCTGGTAAAACCTTTGGAAAACTTGCTGAAAACATGAAACGGATACTCGACGTGCTGTTTTGGACAGGATTGGCGGCTTACTATTTGACGGCCATGAATTTCGTTTCGCTCTGCCGGAGGGAAAAAATTTGCACCTCTATCGAAGTGAAAGTACTCGACAGCGCCCGCATACACTTTATTACTCCGGACGACATTCTCCGGCTGGTGAACGCTTCCCGCCTCAAGTTGCGCGGAAATGCGATGGACAGCATTAACACGGCAACCGTCGAAGCGCAGTTGCTCGAAGTACAGCCCGTACATCACGCCGAAGCGTACAAAACCTTCGACGGTACGGTACACATCGACATCAAACAGCGTATCCCCCTGTTGCGCATCATTAACCGCTTCGGCGAAAGCTATTATATAGATGAAACCGGCTATGTGATGAAACATAACCGCCGCTATAGCGTTCATGTTCTGGCAGCCAACGGACATATCGACCAACGCGCCCCGTCGCAAAAGGGATTCGGCGTGCAAGACCTCCGAATACCCGACGGGAAAAGAAATATCATCCGCGAACTGTTCGATTTGGCAGAATGGATCAATAACAGCCGCTTCTGGAATGCACAGATACAGCAAATATACGTCAATGAACACGGAGAGTTCGAGATGATTCCCAGAGTGGGTTCGCAGATCATCATCTTCGGAAAAGGCGACCACATACGGGAAAAGTTCGACAAGCTCGAAGCCTTGTACCGTAACGGATTCAACGTTACCGGATGGAATAAATACGGAGTGATCAATTTAAAATACGAGGGACAGATCGTTTGCACGAAGCGCGATTAGCCCCGTGATACTTGAATTAATAATTTTTTAATAAATGGAAAATCATAATAATAGCATGGTAGAAAAATATGTAGCCGCAATAGATGTAGGCACTGCCAAAATTGTTACGCTGATAGGAAAGCGTAACGGAAACAACAGACTGGAAGTGGTCGGCTTTTCGCGTTCCGACTCGAAAGGCATCCGCCGTGGCGAGGTGCTGAATCAGGAGCAGGCGGCGCTGGTAGTGAAGAAAACAGTGGACGATTTGCAGCGGAAAACGTCTGTCAGGATTGGCGAAGTGTTTGTAGGCGTGGTCGGTCAGCACATTCGTATCCAGAAAAACCGCGCCAACATTATCCGCAATTGCAGCGACCAGTGTATCACCTCGTCGGACGTCGATCGTTTGAAGACGGACGTGGGCAACATCACCCTGAAACAGGGAGAGGAGATTTTGCACATCATTCCGCTGGATTTTTACGTAGACGGGGAAATTGAAAACACCGTTCAGAATCCGATAGGCATGTTGGGGAAAAAACTGGACGGCAATTTCAACATTGTGGTAGGTAATATTGATTCGCTCCAGAAAATTCGCAAATGTATCCAACAGGCGGAACTGGTAACCAAAGACATCATTCTTGAGCCGCTGGCCTCCGCCGACGCCGTACTGTACGACGTAGAACGCGAAACCGGCGTGGCGCTGGTGGATATCGGAGGAGGAACTACCGACGTGGCCGTTTTTTACGATAATGTGCTTCGTCATTCGGCGGTTATTCCCTGCGGGGGAAATATCATAACCAGCGACATCAAGACGGCCTGCGGGCTTACCGAACAAATAGCGGAAGAAGTGAAGGTACAGTATGGCACGGCATTGAGCGAACAGGCCGACGAACAGAAAGTAGTGGTTATCCCGCCTTCGGTGCCGGGACGCCAACCGAAAGAGATAACGTTTGCACGGCTATCCAGTATCATTCAGGCGCGAATGGAGGAAATCATAGATGCGGTGCTGTTTCACATCGAAAATTCAGGCTGTGGGGACAAACTGGGTTCCGGTATCGTTGTTACGGGCGGCGGCGCCTTGCTCAAACATTTAATACCGCTGTTACAGTTCAAAACCGGCAAAGAGGTACGCATCGGATATCCGGACGCGCACTTGGCAGGCAACATCGATCCGTTCAACGATCCGAGCTATGCCACCGGTATCGGACTGCTGATGAAAGGCTTCGAATACATGGACGAAAAGGGCTGGGAAGCATCGGTGTTACCTCCCGTAACGCAAACGGAGCAACCCGTTCCGGAAACGCCCGGCGTCTCTCCGGAGCTAAACTTCCCTCAAAAAATCTACAAGCGACTCAAGGACACACTGGAAATCTACTTTAAAGAGCCGGACGCTCAAATGTAACCCTTTCCCGGGTGGATTGACGCAGTCGGGGCTTACACTGTTCACGAGGAAGACATGGAAGAATGCATCAAAGCGTTTCTCCGGCAATATACCGCCGGAATGGCGGAAAACCGTTTAATCTTAAAAAGTAATCATAATCATCAATAAATTTATTTATCATGGAAGAAGAAGATATCATAAAAATTGCCTGGCCGGAAAGCCACAATTCGATCATCAAGGTCATAGGCGTCGGCGGCGGCGGCGGAAACGCCGTAAGTTACATGTATCAGCAGGGGATTCACAATGTGAATTTCATCATCTGCAACACCGACTCACAGGCACTGGACAAAAGCCCCGTCCCGATGAAGATACACTTGGGCAAAGGACAAACAGGCGGATTGGGTGCGGGAGGCAAACCCGAAACAGGACAGCGGGCAGCGCTGGAATCGGAAGATGAAATTCGCGAAATACTTCAGCACAAAACGAAGATGGTCTTTGTCACCGCCGGCATGGGAGGCGGAACAGGCACCGGAGCAGCGCCGGTCATTGCGCATATAGCCAAAGAAATGGGCATACTGACGGTTGCCATTGTCACTGTCCCTTTCCGGTTTGAAGGGTCTAAGCGAATCAATCAGGCATGGGAAGGAATCAACGAACTGAAAAATCACGTGGATTCGCTGTTGATTATCGACAATGAAAAAATACGCGAAATGTACGGCGATTTGAGGGCTTCGCTGGCTTTTTCAAAAGCGGATAACGTACTGACCATTGCAGCCAAAGGGATTGCGGAACTCATCACGCGACCGGGATTTATCAATGTGGATTTTGCCGACGTCTGCACCATCATGACCAACGGCGGAGTCACGGTGATGGGCTCTGCCAAAGCGTCAGGCGAAAACCGCGCGCGCAATGCAGTGGAAGAAGCGCTTAACTCCCCCCTGCTGAACAACAACGACATCACCGGGGCAGGACGAATCCTGCTGAACATCGCATCGGGAAACGACGAGTATGAAGTCACCATGGATGAAATAAGCGAAATAACCGCCTTTGTAAACCATTCCGCCGGAAAAACGGAAATGATTTGGGGCACCGCCATGGACGAAACGCTTGGCGACGCATTGTGCGTAACAATCGTAGCCACCCAGTTCCCTAACGAAACAAAAAGACCCGTCCCCCCACACCTCCCTCGCAGAACGGCTGTGGGAGAAGGCGCAAAAGAAGGCGCAAACGGAGGCATCACCGTTATCGAAAGATCGTCGGCAGTTCAGGAGAGAATCCCATGGAACTATCCGGAGGAAACGGGAAACGCAGAAAAACCCAAGATTCCGAGGCTCGCCGATGAACATGTTGATCTGGAAAGTATGGAAAGGACGCCGGCGATCTGGCGACGTCAGGAAGTCACAACCGAAACCGAGACCATCGAATTGGACCGGGAAATGTCCCGATATACGCTCGGCACCGATCCTTCCTCTAATGCGCCCCGTATCAAGGAAAACAACCCCTATCTGTACGACAGGGTAGATTAGCGGCAACCGCCGTCTTTGTGCGTCTACTCCTTTGCCGACGACAAAAGAATCGTCAACTGCCCAAGCGGGTCTTATCTATTCGGTAAGACCCGCTTGGCTTATATGGCCATACCTTGCGCAATACGCCTGCATTATATTCCTTCCCGTAAACCTGAAAATCCCTGTGTAATCAACGGCAGAGAAGGCGAAAAGTGGAAGGGCAAGCTATTTTGTACCGGTTTTCAACGCTCAAAAAACGCCTGCTTCCCACTCGCCGTTGAAACTTCGAGAGGCTTGTTTCCCGCGCGGAATGGGCAAGAGCGGGTACATACGTGTGAGGCGAAATTTACACACGTGTGCCGGCGAAGTTGCACACGTATGCAGACCTGCCAAACACTGTGTGAAAATTCAAAAACACTGTGTGAAAATCTAAAAACACTGTGTGAAAATTTAAAAACACTGTGTGAAAATTTAAAAACACTGTGTGAAAATTTAAAAACACTGTGTGAAAATTCAAAAACACTGTGTGAAAATTTATCTGCACACGTGTGAAATTTTATCTGCACACGTGTGTAGTCGCAGCTACTCACGTATGTAAACTGAGGCGCTATGAGTCAGTGGATTGTTCCATCTGTGTTTTGTGCAACGATAATCTTTTCAACGGATTTAAACCGCGACCTGAAATCAATCAGTTTTTTACGGTGTTACTTATAGTCTTTGATTTATAGTCAACAATTCCCGACCTTTGCAACATGGAAATAAAAAGCAAAATAGGGCAACGAATTAAATTCTTACGTGAGCAAACAGCTATGTCCCAGAAAGATTTGGCATATACTGCCGATTTGGACAGGAGTTATATTGCAAGCGTTGAAAGCGGTTGCCGGAATATTTCCATTGTAAATATCGAAAAAATCGCTAATGCGTTGAACATACCCCTAAAAGACTTTTTTAATGCCACAGAATTTGATTTCACTTCAGGAAGCGGTAAATAGAATTAAGTCTTCAATCGAAACGGCTATTGTTTCGGGAGGAACTACCGCCAAGAATAACTTAATTCGCAGTCAGCAGCCAATCAAATTATTACATGAGGTTGTAAAATCGGAATTAATTCGATATGGGGTGAATGAACAACATATAAATCCGCCATTGGGTGAAAGCGCAGATGAATTGAAATTAGCCGGGTTCTTCAAATGCAAAGACCAGGATATTTGTGTTGTTCCCAACAGCGTAGAAAAAACACCGGAAATACTTCATTCGGAAGGAATTTTATATGGAAAAAAGGATATATTCGGACAAGAATTTACCGAAAAAACGCTATCAATCAATATCAGAAGTCAGTTAAGCAGTTCTGCAAAAAATTTTGATACCTTATATGAGAGAACTTTTGCCGAAGCGCTTAATCTGCATTTGCGTTGTCCTCAAATGGTATTAGGCGAGTTATACATGATTGCTGTTAATGAATATGACAGTAATTTCGCTAATAATAAGCAGATTGTGTATAAGAGAAATTCAAGGATAAAGACGCATATTCAAAAATATCTGTTATCATTCAATGCCGTAAATGGTCGAACAAACACATCTTCTCATCATTACAAATACGAAAGAGTATGTTTGTTAATCGTTGATTTTAGCCAAGATATACCCAAAGTTTATAATACAGATGAAGACCTTCGAGCCGACGGACTATTGAAAGAAGATGCCATTGCTTCTATTGCAGATTTGAGTTTTCCAACTTTTATTTCGGATTTGTTGCAAATCTATACCGACAGATTCGGAACAGGAAGATT
>JAIRLS010000103.1 GCA_031259205.1 Bacteroidales bacterium
TTCGGGAAATCCGGGTCGCCGTCCAACTGTTCGACCGTTACGTCTTTGAATGGGGAAATCGTCACGCGGTTATCTGCGCCTATGGTCACGATGATACAACTGTTGTTGATGATATTGACGTCATCGGCTTGAAAAGCGTCGATGCCTGCCATAATGCGTACCTGATTGCTGCTGATGGGGTGCATTTGTTTTACGCCCATCACATTCACGCCGTCGCGCGTTCCCCGCAGGGTATAATTGACGGTCGATGCCTGCGTCGCATACTTGTTTTTAATCAGTACTCGATACAGCACGTCGCTTTTATCGGGATTGATCTCATACGCCGAATATTCATCCACCTTAAGCGGAATAAAATAAACCGAATCGGGCGACAAACCGTCAGGGCGCACCCGGATGGCCATTCGTCCGCTTCTGCCGCCGGCAGGAATCGTAAAATTATAACTATCAATATCGAACTTTCCGGCAGGCAGGCGTTGAGCGAATTTTGTTTCTTCAACGTCGAAATTGTCTTTATTATACTTGTCGAACGGTTCGACAGCCTGTACCATCGTGACGTTGATATCCTTATCGGTAAGATTTGTTCCTCCGCACGAAGCGGCTATATAACCCACCGATTCCGTCGAATCAAGGTCATGCACCACGCTGAAAATATTGTGGTCATCGTCACTGACAAGGGCAAACACTACTTTATACTGTTCCCTTTCAAACACCTTGTCTTCGTTGCAGGAAACGACGCCCGACAGGAAAACAAGTATTATCATTATATTATTCAGATATCTTTTCATTTTTCATTTATCATTTAATCATTTTATCACTGTATCATTTATAAACCCTTCCTTACCATCCCGGGTTTTGGTCGAACGAGGGCAACCGTTTAATTTCCACGTTGGGAACAGGTACGAAGACCAATTTTTTGTTCACTACACGGCTTCCGATACGGGATGTATTCGGAACGACGCGCTGATAAAAGCCGTCCTTGCCGGAATCCATGTTCATGCCCATGGCGGGCGTGTTTTCCACTTCTTCGTAGATGCCCCAGCGACGAACGTCGTAATACCGGCGGTTTTCGTGCAACAATTCGATCATGCGTTCCGTTTCGATATTGGCCTGCACCGTTTTCGAATCGGCCAGTTCGGCAGGGCTTAATCCGGGAAGTCCCGCACGGTAGCGCACCTGATTGAACGCATTTTTGATTTCATCCTCATTGCGGGCAAACGTTTGCGACTGCCCGTCGATTTCTACCGTATGACTGCCGGTGAGATTGTTCAGCGCTTCGGCATACGAAAGCAATATCTCGGCGTAACGGATAATGGCAAACGATTTGTCCATGATCCGGGAGTTGGCGCCGCTTCGTGCATCTACCCTGTGAACGTATTTTTTGAGGACATACCCCGTAAGCGGATAGTCCAGAATGGACATCACGCCGCCTTTTCCGTTAGGGGCGCCGTAATAATAGGTGACAGTCAGATTATACAGTCCGGCAGCCGAAGTGGACTCGCAGGGCCAGAAACATTCGCTGAACCCTATCGACGCATAGAAACGGGCTTCCCTGTTCACATACATGTTCGATACTTCGCCGGAAGGAGTGAAACTGTATCCGGAAAAGTTCGTTAACGCATTGCCGGCCGAAAAACCGGTTTCGGAATAGGGGTAGCCTGCACTGTAATTGTCGATGGTACCTCCGTCTACCATTTTATAGGCGTCGATGATCTTCTGCGGGATACACAGCCCGTTCCATCCGCCGGCGGTAGCAGGAAAGACATATCCGGTACTGTTACCTACAGCCCCCGATCTCCTTGCCCACACATATTCGGGGTTGATTGCCGCCACCGCTTCGCCGGTGAATATTTCGGAATAGGATCTGAACGGGTCGATCTTTGCCGCTCCATTGGGAAAGTCGCTGTAATAAGCGGGGTCGGAAGTAACGCCTGTCGGCAACTCCGGAGTATCTTCATCGGCGTCCACCGTATAAAGCCTATACAGGGGCGTTCCGGCATCCGTCAGGTCCATGACGCGCTTGGCGGCGGCGGCGGCGATGGCCCAGCGTTTTTCGTCGGGCGTTTGCGAGACGTAATGTACGCCGTCGGTTTTGCGCGTCCAGGTGCCGAAATAAGTGCGGGCCGCCTGTCCGCCGTTGAACAGCGGGCTGGCATGCATCAGCCGCAAACGCGCTATCAGCCCGTAGGCGGCGCCCCTGGTCGGACGTCCGTAGTCCATAACGGCCACTTTGAGGGGCATTAACAGCGCCGCTTCTTCCAATTCCGAGCAGATATATTCCACCGCCTCGTCGTAAGTGTTTCGCGGACGGTCGTAATACTCGATCGCCTCGTTGGTTTCCAGCACTTCGTCGCCCAAAAGTATGGGAGGTCCAAAATCCATCAGCAACTGGTAATAAGCATACGCTCGGTAGAATCGTGTATAGCCCAGCACGCGCAGCCGTTCGGAGGCCGTCCAGTCGTGGGCTTCGTCGATGCGTGCCAGCAGGGTGTTACACTTCCGGATGATTTTGTAAAGGTTCCCCCAGGTATTCAGGGAACTGAGATTGTCCGGAGTTATTTCGCCCAAGGCAAACTGCATCCCCGGATAATCGTTCCACAGGGTTAACGCTTCGTCGGTGGCAAGAGGCCCGGGAGTATACCCCTGATAAAAGTTTCCTTCGTCGGGAAACAACGCCACTGTTCCCCACATATAGGCTTCGATATACCTTTTCTGGGCAAAGATGGAATCTATTTTCAGTTCATTGCTGAAATATCTGTCCACATTCAGAAAGTCCCGGCAGGAAGGCGTTGTTGTCATCACTAAAATCCCTGCCATTATCCTTATTATATAAATATTGTATTTTTTCATCCTGATCATTAATTATAAATTGATATATATCTGCAATGCATATACAGCCGGGATCGGATATACCCGTCCGTTGAACTGCGCCTGTTCTGGGTCAAACGTTTTCACCTTGTCCCAAACATACAGGTTCGTGCCGATCAACTGCAAATCGAGCGAAGAAATGCCGATTTTCCGTAAGCCATTATTCCTCAGGTTATAGTTAATTGTCACTTCCTGTAGCCTTAAATAGCGGGAGTTTCCTTTCCAGAAATCGGACAGTTGGGAGTTGTTTTCATTGTATCCGTATTTCAGTTTCGGGAACAGCGCGTTCGGATTTTCCGCCAGAGCCGGATCAATGCCGTTCGCGATGGCATAGTCCATCGGAATCCAGCGATTGGCGGGATCGTTGGCCAGCGTCAGGACATTGCCCTGCTCGCCGGAATGAAACGGGACATACCCTACTCCGTTGTTATAGGTCATACCGCTGTGACTCACCGACTGGCCGACGCGGTAATAGTCGGTTTTGCCGGTACCCTTGAACATGATGCCGACGGTGAGGTTTTTGTATCCGAACTCTCCTCCCATACCGTACATCAGCAACGGATAATTGCTGTAAGAGATGGGTACGCGGTCGTCGCTGTTAATCTTGCCGTCGCCGTTCACATCCTTGTATTTGACGTCTCCGGGCTGCACAACGCCCCAGTTCTGTTTAGGGCTGTACGTGATTTCATCCTCGGTTTTAAACAACCCCAACGACTGATAGCCCCACACGACATTATTCGGCAAACCGACGCGTTCCAGATAGGGATATTTTTCGAACGGCTGTTCCCAGTTCTGGACTACATTCTTTGAATAGGTAAAATTCCCTCTGACGGTGAAACGCATATTCTTATTCAATTCATGAATAAAGCTGGCATTGCCGTCGGAACCGTAGCTTTTCATTTTCCCGATATTTCCGAAAGGCATGGTAACCACTCCTACATAATCGGGCACCTGTTCCCGTTGCTGGAAAATCCCGTCGCGCTGGTCCTGAAAGAAGTCCACCACGAAGGTAAATTTGTCTTTCCAAAGGCGTCCTTCGATGCCGAGGTCGCTCTTGATCGCTTTCTCCCAGGCCAGGTTATCGGCCCCGACAACCGCTTCGTTCACGGTCTCAACCGTATTTACGACGCCTCCGATAGCGCCGCTTCCCGTTCCTACCATGGTCAGGTATGGAAACCGTTTGTCGGTGATGCGGTCGTTGCCTACCGCTCCATAAGAGCCCCTGATTTTAAAGAAATTCAACCAGGACATCTTTTCCTTCACAAACGCATAACTCGTAGGCACCCAGCCGAGCGCAACGGAAGGGAAAAATCCGTATTGCCTGCCGGGCTGGAAGTTTTCCGACCCGGTGTACCCGAAATTGACGTCTATCATATAGGTGTCCTTGAAGTTATAGGTAAGCCGGCTCGAAACGCCCTGATACCTGACGGGAATGGCTTCCAGACTCGTATCCGGATAATCGCTGTTTTTCTGGTCGCTGAGATAGTAATAAACCAGGCCGGAAACGCGATGATCCTCCCCCAGCAACTTGTCGTAATTCAGGGTCGATTCGAAATGGTATTTCCGGTATTGATTGGTGCCGTCGCCATATAACACACTCTGGGCCGGATAGGTTTCGCGCATCACCAGCGAACCGGTAGCGCTGCGCCCTACCGCACGGTAAAGCGCCGGCGATACGAAACGCATTTCGTTAAACCAGCTGGTAATGTCGTAAGCGCCCTGTGCCCTGATTTTCAGGCCTTCCAACAAGAAGCTCAAATCCTGGTTGAGCGCGAAGGTAAGTTTCCCGTCGTATTTCTGGTCCGTCCTTTGTCCCGTATGGTTGATCAGTACATACGGCGACGACCCGCTGTTCTCTCCCGCAGCAGGCAACAGCCCGTTGGAATAAACCACAGGAAACAGCAGCGGGTTGAGCTGCGACTGGGCGGCCCAGACGTAGTCGGTATTCGCTATTCCGGGCTGATTGTGTATCGACAGGAAGCCGTCCGTCCCGAAGTACAGCGTGGTGGACTTGGTCAGGTTGATGTCCAGATTGGTGCGGAACGTATAGGTGTTGTAACCTACATTGGAGGAATAGACGCTGTTTTTATCCACCTTGTAAGCGGCCGTTTCGGTCGAGGCCCCCAGGCTGAGGAAATACCGCGCCACGCCTCCGCCGCCCCGCGCGCTGACATAGTAGTTTTGCCTGAATGAATTTTCGTTCATGACTTCGTCCTGCCAACTGACGTCGGGATACATGTCGGTGTCTAATCCATCGCGGATAATATCCATCTCTATCGGGGTGTATAACAGCCCATCGCCCCGGACGGTCATCGCTTCATTCGCCAGCATGGCATAATCGTAAGCCCTCAGATATTTCGGCATGCGCTTCAGACGCGAGAGCGAAAAATTGGCGCGCCCGGTGATGCTCAGTTTCCCGTCTTCGCCGCGTTTGGTAGTGATAAGCACTACGCCGTTAGCGCCCCGTACGCCATATACCGCCGTAGCCGAGGCGTCTTTCAATATCGAAAAACTTTCGATATCGGCGGGATCTACCGAATTGAGGTCGCCTTCCAGCCCGTCAATCAACACTAAGGCGCCTTTGTCGTAGCCGAAAGTGCCTATACCGCGCACCCAGAAATCGGCTATGTTTTTACCCGGCTCGCCGCTGGTTTGCATTGAAATAATACCGGCCACCTTGCCGCCAAGCAAATTGGCGACCGAAGTGGTCGGCGTTTGCAACTCCTTTACATCCACTACGGTAACGGCAGCCACAGACGATATTTTCCGCTGACTGCCCAATGCCGTCACAACGACTTCGTCGAGTTCCGCCACAGTTTCGACAAACCGTACTTCCAGGTCTTTCTTCTCTCCGGTTACATAATATTCGATGGATTTGTATCCTACAAAAGAGAAGACAATGAGATTGCCTTTATCGGCTTTGATGCTGAATTTCCCGTTGATGTCGGTAGTCGTCCCGACATTGATTTTATCTTTTATATATACGGTGGCGCCCGGCATGGCCTCGCCCGTTTCGTCGTACACCGTTCCTTCGATGACAAACGTTTCCCTCTGTTGTGCCGAAAGGGCTGTGCCCAGCAGCAAACCGGATAACAATAATACTATTTTTAATTTCATGTTATGCTTTTTTTAGGATTATTCAATGGCCAATTTCCTGATACGTGAATTACCGTAGTCGCCTACATATACCGTACCGTCGGCGCTGACTGTGATACCCCATGGCGTGTTGAAAAGGGCCTCATCCTTTCCCCCGTCTTTCCATCCGGATGTGCCGGGTATGCCTACAACGGTTTCGACCATGTTGGTTTCGGTATTGAGCCTGCGGATACAGTGATTGCCCGAATCAGCAATATACAAATTGCCGTCGGGGTCAAAAAACAGTTGCGTAGGGTTGTTGAATTGCGACAGCGCTACTTCTCCATCCCTGTGACCTCCACTGGTCGCTCCGGTCAGTTTTTGAAAAGTCCCTGCCGGGTCGGTCACGTCGAAACATGAAATACTGTGTGCCAGACTTCCCGCGTTATTATACGACGTCATGTACAGCATCGTCGGCCTTAACGGATGAAATGCCAGGCCGTAGCACTCTCCCTGCGATGGCACTATGTAGATTACCTCGGCTTCATACGTCTTCGGATGTATTTTGACTATATGCCCGTTGTAAAAATGAGTGTAAAAATAACCGTTGACTTTGCACGACGCCGTAGATTTCTTCCATGGATCGGACGGCGGCTCAATAGCGGCGCCTTCTTTCCATTTCATATAACGCTGCCTGAACGCCCAGCCCTCTCTCGGATCAAAAGTCCAGAACAACTCCCGCACGTGGTCGCTCGGAAAAGTAATGACGCCCGTACTCATATCCACGCACGGCACTCCAGTCCACACAATCCCCTGTGAAGAGTTGGCCAGTTCGATACACGAATTTTCCTCCTCGTTGATTTTAATAAATCCGCCATTATTATTGCGCACCAATGAAAAAAGATTTCCATCGCCGTCCAGACATAAAGCGTGAGGCTGAAAGGTCGACTGGTCCAAAATGCCTGCCTGAAAAACGTTGTTGACGCCATTGCCTGCTATGGTGCTTACCGTAACGGCTACCTTGTACCTGAATTTTTGGTCATACACCACCGAATCGTTGCCCACGACCACCGACACCGTACAGGTATCGCCCGGCAGCCGCGGCACGGTGGTGTACATCCGTTTGCCGCTGCTGCCTATAACCGGCGCCAGCTTTTGATTAAAATACACTTTGATTTTGTCCGGGTCGGAACCGAAGTTCTCTCCGTCGAAAATCACTTTCGAGGCCATCCCTCCCGAATCGGGATGAAACGAGGTCAGGACTATCGGCCTCGAGGGGTCATACGCTGCCCCTTTACCGCTCTTTTCTCCATCACACGAAACGAGGAGCAAGAGACTCATGCATATTGCGGCTATCGCAGCATATAATGCCTTCGATTGAATTAAATTTTTACTGTTCATTTTAAATACATTTTATTTATACATTTGTTTAATTAATTACGATTATCTAATTGTCTATTATCTATTATCTATTGACTTCTGTCTTCTGTCTTCTGTCTTCTGTCTTTCGACTTATGACTTATGACTTTTTGCTTGGATGAGTATATCATTTCATCATCCGGCGACGTTCTTGCGTCGAAATCATTGTTCTTCTATTTTCTATCCATATTCATTCTGTTTTTAAGGTGATTGTTGAAGACTTTCATTTTGTTGATTCTTGCATAAAACATATCTGCTTGATTTTAATCATTTCCTCATTCAAAAGTTTCAAAGTTTTCATTTTCAGTGGGGTGAACCGTATCTTCCGATTTAAACTGTTTCGGTTAAAAAGAAAGCGTTCCCCACTGCCCCGTCTGTTCCTGCCTTCGTAAGACGGGAGAGGACACAAAGCGTACTCCTCCCGTAACGGCGCGACGCCGTTCGGCCGGGCATGGAAATCCCTGCCGGCGACATGGGTGGACATTCGTTTGGGGGAATAAAAAAATCCCGCGTCGTCGCTTTTTCCCATAAAAACGACACTCGGGAAGTAGGGTTTAAATAATTTTTTTTTCTTACCTTTCGCGCACGCGCGTATATTTAATAGGTATAGCTTAGGTAAGTCTCTCTCTCTCTCTCTCTCTCTCTCTCTCTGCAAATATCATGCCAAAGCCCGCCGTTATTGGGCTTTCAAGAGAATTATATGTAAGAAAAATCGACATTTTTTTAATTGGCTCTTTATTTTAAAACGGGGCAAATATAAAACATGATTTTCCAAAATCCAAATTTTTTTTCATTTTTTTTAAAAAAAATATTAAATGGCTGTTCGGTTTTTCATAAATATGTGCAAATAAAGCGTTTAAAAAAAACGCGAATGTAGAGACGAAAGGTTTTCGTCTGAATGCAGAGACGAAAGGCTTTCGTCTCAAGCGAAGGCATTGCCCGTCAGGGCATTTATATCAATAGAAACGAGCATCCGCCGATGCGCATCATTGCCCGTCAGGGCATTCACCACATTTTATGATTCCCCTGACGGGAAACAGGGAGAACCGGGCATGCCTTTTCCTATTGATATTGTTCCCCTAACGGGGAATTTTGCGCCCTTTGCGGCTAAAAAAAATAAGCGCGAAAGCCTTTCGTCTGAAAACACGAATGGAACCGTCCACTGACCAATAACGCCTCTCACAAAACTACATTGGCAAGGTATGGCCGCCGTATAAGGTATATGGCGCGGGAAGTACAGTCAGGCGTGTTTTATGCCGCTTTCAACTTGTTGGCGTTTACGGTTTCGAGTTTTTCTTTCGCATAACTCAGTGTGATAACGACTTTTTTCGTGTTGCCGGAAGGCGTTTCAAACATGACGTCGGTCATGATCGCTTCACAGATGGCACGCAAGCCGCGTGCGCCGAGTTTAAATTCAATGGCCTTGTCCACGATAAATTCCAGTACTTCATCTTCGAAAGTAAGTTCGACGCCGTCAATCCCGAACAGTTCCTGATATTGCTTGATGAGCGCATTTTTAGGTTCGGTAAGGATATTGCGAAGGGCTGCCCTGTCGAGGGGTTGCAGATAGGTGAGAACCGGCAAGCGTCCGACGATTTCGGGTATCAGTCCGTAAGCTTTCAGGTCTTGCGGCGCAATGTACTGCAACAGGTTGTCCCTGTCGATATGTTCTGTTTCTTTGGCGCTGTTGAATCCGACGACACGTGTGTTGAGGCGGTGTCCTATTTTTCGTTCGATGCCGTCAAAAGCGCCGCCACAGATAAACAGGATGTTTTTGGTGTCGATGGATACCATTTTTTGTTCGGGGTGTTTGCGTCCTCCTTGCGGTGGAACGTTTACCGTCGACCCTTCCAGCAGTTTGAGCAGGCCTTGCTGTACGCCTTCGCCCGACACGTCGCGGGTGATGGAGGGATTGTCGCTTTTCCGTGCGATTTTGTCCAGTTCGTCAATAAATACGATGCCTTTTTCGGCGATCTCCACATTGTAGTCGGCTGCCTGTAACAGACGGGTGAGGATGCTTTCCACATCTTCGCCCACATAGCCTGCTTCCGTGAGGACTGTAGCATCAACAATGGTAAAAGGGACATGGAGTATCCTTGCGATGGTGCGTGCCAGCAGCGTTTTTCCGGTGCCTGTTTCGCCTACCAGCAGGATGTTGGATTTCTCGATTTCCACATCGTCATCTGTTCTTTTCCTCGACTTGAGGCGTTTGTAGTGGTTGTACACCGCTACGGCAATGTGTTTCTTGGCTTCGTCCTGTCCGATAACGTACTGGTCGAGGAAAGTTTTGATTTCGAGGGGAACCAAGGTTTTTACCCCGTCCAGATTCAGGTTTTTGCTTTTCTTCCTTACTTCTTCTTCGACAATCTGGATGGCCTGTTCTACGCAGGCGTCGCAAATTTGTCCCGACAAGCCGGAAATCAATATGCGGACGTCTTTTCGTTCACGGCCGCAAAATGAGCAACGTTCATTATGGCGTGTATTCATTTGTTCTTTTTGGCCAGTATTTCATCTAACAATCCGTATGCTTTGGCTTCTTCCGCCGTCATCCAGCAATCGCGGTCGGAATCTTTTTCGATGGTCTTAACGCTCCGTCCGGTATGTTCGGCCAGAATGGAGTACAGTTCGGCTCTTGTTTTGAGTATTTCCTTGACGGCAATTTCCATTTCTACCGATGGCCCTTGAACTCCGCCGGAGGGCTGGTGAATCATCACGCGCGAATGTTTCAACGCCGAACGTTTGCCTTTTGCTCCTGCCGCCAGGATCACCGATCCCATAGACGCCGCCATTCCCGTACAGATAGTGGCAACATCGGACGATATCCATTGCATGGTGTCGTAGATGCCTAATCCCGACTGTACAATCCCGCCGGGCGTATTAAGGTATATCTGAATGTCCTTGTTGGGGGCGCTTGAATCAAGAAAAAGCAACTGAGCCTGTATGATATTGGCAACGTCGTCGTCAATGGCTGCGCCCAAAAAGATGATGCGATCCATCATCAGGCGGGAAAAAACGTCCATCTGGGCAACATTCAGTTGCCGTTCTTCAATAATAGAGGGCGAAATATATCCGTCCGTAATGCGCCGGTAACGATGCAGCGTCATACTGTTGATGCCTGCATGTTTTACCGCATATTTCTGAAATTCGTTGTGCTTCATGTTCATTTGATAAACGGTGGCAAAGTTACGGGAAGATTTTGATATTTCCAAGCGCAGGGAATGAAAAAAGTTTTTACCGGAGGACAGGTTTGTATCATGCCATTCATTAAATGCCGGATAAAGGTTACACGGTTTGATTCTCGCACCTTCCGCCGTCAATGGCCGGTTTATTTTCAGCATTTTTTTTATTTTTTAATCAATCGGTTGTAAAAAAAAATTACCTTTGCAATCATTTTATTGTAGAATCATGGAAGAGTTTATCATGACCCCGAATATACCGACACATGCCGTCGCCGGTCTGGGCGAACAGACAAAAGCCATTCACGCAGGGGAATACCCCGATCCGTCCACCCGTGCATCGTCGCCTAACATAGTGATGTCCACAACCTTTGTTTCGGATGCCGAAACGGGCTTTTCCGTGGAAGGACTAAGCGAAAACGATCCGTTCATATACACGCGTTGGGGTAATCCCACCATCCGTCAGTTGGAGGAGAAAGTTGCCGCACTGGAAGAAGCCGAAACAGCCATTGCCTTTGCCAGCGGGATGGCTGCCGCCTCGACTTTGCTGTTCCACACGCTGAAAGCAGGCGACCACGCGGTAGTAAGCGACGTGGCCTACGCAGCCCTTGCCGAAATCACCAACGAAATGGTGCCCGGCCTGCACATCGGCATTACCAAAGTAGATACCTCCGATTTGGATGCGCTCCGTGCCGCCATACAAGCCAATACTCGAATCATATATATTGAAACCCCATGCAATCCATTGTTGCGATTGACGGATATAGCAGCAGTAGCAGATATGGCGCATCGCGCAGGGGCAAAACTGGCGGTTGATTCCACTTTCGCCACACCTGCCGCTACCCGTCCGCTGCTGTCGGGCGCCGATTTCGTCATTCATTCCATGACCAAATATCTCGGCGGCCATGGCGATGCCTTGGGCGGTATTCTGCTGGGCAGCAAAGCCGACCTGACGCCTCTGCGCAAGAAAACGGCTATCCGGATGGGAGGCGTAATAAGTCCCTTCAACGCATGGCTGATCATGCGGGGAATAGCCACATTCCCTCTCCGGATGCGGGCGCATCAGGAAAACGCATTGCAGATAGCCCGCCGGCTGGAGCAACATCCGGAAGTGAAACGTGTGATCTACCCCGGACTCCCCTCGCACCCGCAATACGAACTGGCGCAGCGGCAAATGAAAAATTTTTCGGGCATCCTTACCTTTCAGGTAGAAAACGGCAAAGAACAAGCCCGCAAATTCGCCGAACGCTTGCAAATCATTCATTATGCCGTATCGCTGGGACACCATCGTTCGTTAATTTTTTATCTGGACAGCAAAGACCTGCAACATACCTCCTTCCAACTGGCAACTCCCCGGCAACAGGAATCATGGAACGCCTTTGCCGGCGAAGGGATATTTCGCCTGTCTGTCGGACTGGAAGACGCCGCAGACTTGATAGCAGACCTTGAACAGGCAATGACATAGCTATCCCTTGAAATGGCTGCGAAATAACTTAACTTGTTTTACCTTGAAATGATTCGACCGGCAAAATATTACCTGTAAATATCATAAGTCATGTTTTTTTTGCACGGCGTGCTTTGAACGGTACAACAAAAAAAATTTTTGTAAAAAAAATAAAAAAATTGGCAGTTCCAAAATATTATCTTATTTTTACGAAAAATTTTTGGAGGTAAAAGATGAATGTGATAGGTTTACGATCAGGCAAATATCCCCCATCATAACTCCGGTACAAATTAATCGAAATGGATGATAAATGTCAGTTAAATGATTTTTTGAAGGGTTTAAAACCGGAATATAGCAAACGAATTGCAACGTTGGGCAAACGGATTATTTTTTTACTCGATGAACGGAAGTTCTTGCCGTATATCGCAGTGAATCTGGATTTTGTCGCTGTTAAAAAGATATTGGATGTTTTGATAGACAACTCCATCAAATTTACGGATAAAGGATACATCAAAGTAGGATATAATGTGACGAGAAATAACGTATTGCAATTTTTCATCGAAGATACGGGAATCGGCTTCGACCCCGAAACACTGTCCGGCATGAATGCCCTGTTTTCCGGCGTTGAAACGGAAACGGTCGATAAACCGCAGACCTTACTGGAAGCCAACAAACTCGTACAATCCATTAACGGCAAACTACGCATCGAATCTCAAAAGGATATGGGGACAAGTATTTTTTTCAGCATAACGCTCCCTTCCATTGATTTGGGCGACGAAAACGAAAGTGCATCGGCAAGACGCAACGGTACGCTTTCCGGCGGGGGGCAAAAATCGAAAGCCAACCCTACTAACAATATCTGGAAAGAAAGAACCATACTGATTGCCGAAGACGAACTGGTAAACTACATGTTCCTCGAAGTCCTCTTTGAAGATACCGGCGCCACGCTTATCCATGCCTCAGACGGACAGCAAGCCATTGATCTGGCAAAAACGCATCCGGAAGTCGAACTGATCCTGATGGACATCAAAATGCCGAACGTAAACGGATTGGACGCCACCAGAGCCATCAAAGCCTTCCGTCCCCAAACCCCGATTATCGCACAAACCGCTTATGCCATGCAGGACGACGAATACAAAGCCCTGCAAGCCGGCTGCAACGAATATATCTCCAAACCGATAGACGCGAACAAGTTGCTAAGCC
This sequence comes from Bacteroidales bacterium, assembly GCA_031259205.1. Lineage (GTDB taxonomy): Bacteria > Bacteroidota > Bacteroidia > Bacteroidales > UBA4181 > JAIRLS01. The sequence goes on from JAIRLS010000103.1 coordinate 13,183, forward strand.
TGATGAAGAAATATCTTCACCTTGAATAACCCGTTTTAGCTGATTCCCGGCAATGACGGAATATACCCTCCCCGGATGGAAAATTAATTGTATCGGAGCCTTGTTCATTTTTCCGCTCCTGTTGCTGTATGGCGCTCCATTTGTGTTCATCCGGTATTTATGGGTTGACGAAACTGCATTTTCTGCATTTGTCGTGCAAAATGTCCTGCTGATCAGCAACGTCGCCGACCGGTTGTGGCTGCCGGCAGCGATTGTCCTTACCGGTATGCCACTGCACGAACTGATTCATGGAATGTGCATGGCTATACATGCCTCCGACGGATGGAAATCGGTAAAATTCGGTTTCAATACAAGAGCATTAGCGCCTTTTACACACTGTAAAGAACCCTTGACGCCCAAGGCCTACCGATGGTGCCTGGTGATGCCTGCCGCTGTACAAGGCTGCCTGCCGGCGCTTGTCGGATGGTATACCGGGAATATCCTGTGGCTGCTGTATGGCATCCTTTTCACATGGGCGGCAGCCGGCGACCTTATCATCCTGTACCTGAGCCGCAACATCCATTCCGGCATGTTGCAGGATCATCCCGGCAAAGCAGGTTTTATCCTGACCTCCGTCCGGTAAATATTTCCGAAGACACACGCCTGATAAGTCATGACAGAACCTCATACATTAACATGACAATATGTCACATTTTATATCGTGGCACAATCATTGATTAAAAATAATTCAAATTGAATTTTAAACTTTAAAAATACAAATATGGGCAAAATAATAGGAATAGATTTAGGCACTACCAATTCGTGCGTAGCGGTGATGGAGGGCAACGAGCCGGTAGTCATCGCCAACAATGAAGGACGCAGGACAACGCCGTCCATCGTCGCTTTTGTGGAAAACGGGGAACGGAAAGTCGGAGATCCCGCCAAACGACAAGCCATAACCAACCCGAAGAATACCGTATACTCCATCAAGCGTTTCATGGGAGAAACCCATGACCGCGTCACAAAAGAGATAGCCAACGTTTCTTACTCGGTAACCAAAGGCGACAACAACACTCCGCGCGTACAAATCGGCGACCGAAAATATACACCTCAGGAAATATCTGCCATCATCCTCCAAAAGATGAAAAAAACCGCCGAAGACTATTTAGGTCAGGAAATCACGGAAGCAGTCATCACCGTTCCCGCATACTTCAACGACTCTCAACGTCAGGCAACCAAAGAAGCCGGAGAAATAGCAGGTTTAACGGTCAAACGCATCATCAACGAACCTACCGCTGCCGCTTTGGCTTACGGCATGGACAAAAAACATCAGGACATGAAAATTGCCGTGTTCGACTTGGGTGGAGGAACCTTTGACATATCCATCCTTGAATTGGGCGACGGCGTGTTTGAAGTGAAATCCACCAACGGAGATACACATCTCGGCGGCGACGATTTCGACCAGGTCATCATCAACTGGCTTGCCGAAGAATTTAAAAAAGACGAAGGGATTGACCTCCGGAAAGACCCGATGGCGCTGCAACGCCTGAAAGAAGCCGCCGAAAAGGCAAAGATAGAATTGTCAAGCAGTGCGCAAACCGAAATCAACCTGCCGTATATCATGCCGGTAGACGGTATTCCCAAGCATTTGGTAAAAACGCTGACCCGCGCACAATTTGAAAAACTGGCAGACCACCTGATACAGGCCACCCTGGAACCCTGCAAGAAAGCGCTCGCCGATGCAGGCATTTCCGTGTCGGACATCAACGAGGTGATTCTGGTAGGCGGCTCCACACGTATTCCGGCAATCCAGAATCTGGTGGAAAAATTTTTCGGGAAAGCCCCGTCAAAAGGCGTCAATCCGGATGAAGTGGTAGCAGTAGGCGCAGCCATACAGGGCGGCGTATTGACCGGCGAAGTGAAAGATGTACTCTTGCTGGACGTCACCCCGCTGTCATTGGGTATCGAAACGCTGGGCGGCGTAATGACCAAACTCATCGAATCCAACACCACCATCCCCACCAAGAAAACGGAGGTATTTTCTACGGCCTCAGACAATCAACCCTCGGTGGAGATACACGTGTTGCAAGGCGAACGCCCGATGGCAAGCGGCAACAAAACCATCGGACGATTCCATCTGGACGGCATCCCGCCCGCTCCCCGCGGAGTTCCGCAGATTGAAGTGATGTTCGATATCGACGCCAACGGTATCCTGAACGTGTCGGCACGCGACAAAGGCACAGGCAAACAGCAAAGCATCCGTATCGAGGCATCATCCGGACTGACCGAACAGGAAATCCAACGAATGAAAGCCGAAGCGGAAGCCAATGCCGAAGCCGACCGACAGGCAAAAGAAAAAGTGGACAAACTGAACCACGCCGACAGCCTGATCTTCCAAACGGAAAAGAACCTGAAGGAATTTGGCGACAAATTGCCCGCCGACAAGAAAACGCCCATCGAAACCGCCCTTAACAAATTGAAAGAAGCGCACAAAGCACAGGATATCTCTGCCATCGACGCCGCCATGCAGGAGTTAAACACTGTCTTTCAAGCCGCATCCGAAGAAATGTATAAAGCCGGCGCACAACCCGGACAACCCGGACAAGAAACAGCCTCCGCCAACAGCAATGCCGACACCACAGGAGGAAGCGACGAAGTAACAGATGTTGATTTCGAGGAAGTGAAGTAAAATCAATAATCAACGATTATTAAAAATTATAAAATCGCAGTATAACAATGATATATTGCGATTTTTGTTTTTTTTGATCAATGGATAATGATGTTTGCATGTCGTTTTTTTATCGTATATTTGTACCAAATTTGTACCGCACCTTAATTGGCGATAATGTGCGCCTTATTAAGACTTATAATGCTTTAACATGGCTTAATTGGATGGGGTAGTGATGTAAAAAGTATGCTACTTCATACAAAGCCGAAATTGATGTAAAAAAACGCGAGGTTAAAAGCTTTAATCTGCCGTTTTTTCTTTATCTTTGCCCCCTTGACAATCGGGGCAATGGAGTACGGTTGTTATTTTCATTTTGCAAAAATACAACTTTTCTTCCTGATTGCCTTTTTTTTACGACAGCATACTTTTTACATCACCACCAGGTGCGGTTATGCGGTTGTATAAAGAAGCCGGGCGGGATGATTTTTCGGGAGAGTACGCCACAATAGTTGACGAAAGTATGATGGTAGGGAACGAAAAGTTGCTGCTCACGTTAGGCGTTTCGGCGGTCAAGGATGGCCATAAAAGTTTGCAGACGGGCGATGTTCGGGTGCTGTATATGAGCGTAAGGACGAGCTGGAACATAATATCGTCAGCCTGCGTGCATCGGCCAAATTTACATCATCCCTTGCTTATACAAAGTAAATTTGTACCTTTGCGCCTAAACCATTCTACAAAGCAATAAAAAATGAATGCCAAATTTGTACTATGCCTCTTCAACAGCATCGGGATGCCCGAAATCATTCTCCTTGCGCTGGTGGTGCTGCTGTTTTTCGGCGGAAGAAAGATTCCGGAGCTTATGCGCGGCTTGGGCAAGGGCGTACGCAGCTTCAAAGAGGGCGTGAAGGACATGGAGACCGAGGTTAAGAAGAACATTGGCGACGACGAGCGAGCGCTAAGCTAAAGGAGTAAGCAGGCATGGGTAAGCACCGGGATGACGGCAGCAACGGCGGCGCAGCGTCCGAGCAGCAAGACATGACATTTTGGGATCACCTGGAAGCCCTGCGGTGGGTGCTGCTGCGCTCAACGATAGCGGCGCTGGCGTGCACCATGCTGGCGTTTTTCAA
>JAIRLS010000128.1 GCA_031259205.1 Bacteroidales bacterium
AGCCTGCCTGCCGGCAATTATAGAATGGAATTAAACAGATAAGATGGGCCGGCTGTCCGGTAAATGAAAATTCCCCTGCTCTCGAATAACTCGCGAGCAGGGGAATTTTCATTATTTCCTGAAAAACGAGAAATTCACGCTGCCATAAGACCGTTGTCGGGTAAATCCTTCGGTTTCCGAAAAATTATGATTCGACGAAAAACAGATTCTGATATTCTGTAAAAGGCCTTTTACTGATGCAAAAATGTTTTCATCGGAGCAAAAAAGGCCTTTTACTAATGCAAAAAGGCCTTTCATCGGAGCCGAACTGTACAGAGAACGCTTTTGGACTGTTTCTTAGCGGTAACGGCTGTTGACGTTACGAATCAGTTTCGTCGTCCCTGTCCTTGCCGGTTGCCCTGCCTGCCTTCATTGGGCGCTCCCTGCCGGTTGCCCTGTCTGCGCGCTCTTAGCTGTTCCCTGTCTTTCGAGTACTTTTCGAACTGCTCCTTCGTGAGAATTTCTTTGTAACTGTTCTCCCGTTCGGTTTCAAATTCCTGCATTTTGCTACGCATGGCTTCCCGGTTGTCGCTGTTGTTGCGGAAGAGTTCGTCCTGCTTTTTTGCTAAACCGGTGTTTACGTCGAGAATTTTTGTTTTTTGTACTTCCGTCAATTGTAGCAGTGTATCCAAGCGTTCTGTCTGGATTTTTGCACGTTCTTCGGGAGTCGTCCGTTGTCGCGCTTGCGGCTGTGCTATTGAAACAACAGCCGTTACGGTCATCAAGGCCATCATAATCATTATCTTTTTCATATCAAAATTTATTAAATTGTTACATTATATATATAAAGACGGGAAAAAAGGGAAAAGGTTTAATTCGAGTTGGAAATCTTAAGATATTCATCTAATTTTGCACCTCTTTTATACGATACAAATAAGATAATATAAGATGGACAGGGATACGCATATTTTTTCTTTAATTGATAATGAATACCGGCGTCAGTTATCCGGTATTGAGTTGATTGCGTCGGAAAATTTTGTCAGCGAACAGGTGATGCAGGCGATGGGCTCCTGCCTGACCAACAAGTACGCCGAGGGTTATCCGGGCAAGCGATACTACGGCGGTTGCGAGGTAATTGACCGGATAGAACAGACCGCGATAGACCGAGCCAAGGAGCTTTTCGGCGTAGAGTGGGTAAACGTGCAACCCCATTCGGGAGCGCAGGCAAACGCCGCAGTACTGCTGACCTGCCTCAAGGCCGGCGACACGTTTATGGGCTTCGACCTTTCGCACGGCGGGCATCTTTCGCACGGATCGCCGGTCAATTCGTCGGGATTGCTGTATCGTCCCGTGTCCTACAGAGTGGACGAAACCACCGGCCGTGTGGATTACGACCAGATGGAGGCCATCGCCCTGAAAGAGAAGCCCAAACTGATTATTGCAGGCGCTTCTGCCTATTCACGCGATTGGGATTACGCGCGGATGCGAGCCATTGCCGACAAAGTAGGCGCACTGCTGATGGCAGACGTCGCGCATCCGGCGGGTTTAATCGCCAAAGGGCTACTGAACAGCCCGTTTTCCCACTGTCACATCGTGACTACCACTACCCACAAAACCTTACGCGGCCCGCGTGGCGGAATGATACTCATCGGAAAGGATTTTGCCAATCCATGGGGGCTGACTACCCCCAAAGGCGAACTGAAAACAATGTCCCAACTGCTGGATTCGGCTGTTTTCCCGGGCGTTCAGGGCGGGCCGCTGGAACATGTCATTGCCGCCAAAGCAGTGGCTTTCGGCGAAGCGTTGACCGACAGTTACCGGCAGTACGTTGTGCAGGTGAAGAAAAACGCCGCTGTTATGGCACAGGCGCTCATGGACAAAGGCTACAAAGTGATTTCCGGCGGCACGGACAACCACAGCATGTTGATTGACCTGCGTTCGCGTTTTCCGGAATTGACGGGGAAAATGGCTGAAAACGCATTGGTGAAAGCCGACATCACCACCAATAAAAATATGGTACCGTTCGATTCGCGATCGCCCTTCCAAACGTCGGGCATCCGGCTGGGAACGCCTGCCATCACTACGCGCGGCGCAAAAGAAGAACTGATGCGCGACATCGTGGAGATGATCGACATCGTGCTGTCGCAACCCGACAACGACGCCGTGATACGAAAGGTAAAGGACAAAGTAAACCTGCTGATGAAGGACTATCCGCTGTTTGCCGATAAAACCGTATAATATCGAAACGATGAGAATAGGAATGATTTTAGACAACGAATACCTTATTGACGCCAGAGTGCCCAATGAAGCAAGGTATCTGGTGCAAAACGGTTATGAGGTATATGTTTTGTGCCTCAATTTTGATCAGCGGCCTCATTTTGAAACGGTCGATGGAGTACATATTGTCCGCTTCAGCCTTAGCAGAAGATGGAAAAATATACTCTTCGGGACAGTTAATACTTTTCCGCTGTATGACTGGATATGGAAACGACAAATCAGTCGGTTTATCGACAGGTATCAGATTACCGCCTTGCATGCACACGACTTGTATATGATTAAAGCAGCGCACATGGCCAATCGGAAACGTCATCTTCCCATTACGGTGGATCTGCACGAAAACTACCCGGAAGCGGTAAAAGGGTACACATGGGCCAACCGTATTCCCCGCAAATGGTTAGCCCGACCGGAAATATGGAAAAAAAAGGAACACCGCTATTTATCCTATGCTGACCATATTATCGTACTCATCGAATCGTTCCGGCAAACAATATGTTCGGAATATCCCGACCTCGCTGTCAAAAATTTTGTCGAATATCCCAATGTACCCGATACAGACCGGTTTTTATCTTTGCCGGTAGACGCTTCCGTTATTCAACGGCAGCAAGCGTTTTTCACACTGTTGTATTTCGGCGTGATAGGAGTCAGGCGAGGAATGGAACTCTGTTTTGAAGCGTTGAAGATACTGATACCTCAAATCCCCGAAATCCGGTTGATGCTGATCGGCCCTGTCGATAAGGCAGATCAGCCGCTTTTCCTTCAATATATGAACGACGCTATGCTCAAGGAATACATAGACTATTATCCGTGGATCGACATAAAAGAGTTACCCTCCTTCCTTTTGGCAAGCGACGTTTGTGTTTCCGCTGCTATCCAAAGTCCCCAGCACGATTCGGGTATAGGCAATAAAATATTTCAATATATGTTATTTGAAAGACCGATAGTAGTCACCAACAGTAAACCGATACTGAAACTTGTGGAAGAAACCTCGTGCGGATTCACTTTTGAGGATCTCAACGCGGAAGATATGGCAGAAAAAATAATGACTTTGTACCGGCAGCCGTCATTGCGGAAAACAATGGGACAAAACGGAAAAAACGCGGTTATGAAAAAATATAACCTCCAAAATGCAGGAAAGAATCTGGAGAAATTATACCGGTTTATTTCGGAACAACCTTGAGGGCAGGCCCCCTTCCCTCGGGTGCATTTCAAATTGTCGCATTGTCTGTTAATCGGCCTGTCCCGCAAGGACAGCACTTTATTAACCGTAGGTTTTAACCTACGGTGACAGGACAATACAGTCATAAGTAGGGATACTTTGTGTTACTTTTGCGACTTTGTGGTTAAAAAAAGTCCCTGTGGGACGATACTTTAACGTGAGTTCGGGATAAAAAATAGCCGTTTACGGCTTGCATATCAATAAAATACCATGACAATGAACGATTTTGTCCGTTACGACATATACCGTGAATGTCCTATATTTGTGCCATTTGACAAATTTGAAAAAATTTGCGCCCAGCAAATTTTTCAAATGTCTGGAACAGTGTCAAATGGCACAAATACAGATCAAGACATTTGAGCATTTTTAATGTCAAATGGCTTTATCT
>JAIRLS010000166.1 GCA_031259205.1 Bacteroidales bacterium
GTACAGCTACAATCTGACGGCATGAGGCTGTTGGTTTAAAATGATGAGAATATTAACCAAATACAGGTCTTTTTTCGGTTAATTCTTTTTTTGAGGTGCTATGAAAAACAATTCTTCTGTCCCCACGAAAGTGCGAAGGCGCGAAGGCGCGAAGGCACGAATGTAGAGGCGCACGGCGTGCGCCTGAAAGCGCGAAAGCCATCCGCTTTGGAGAATGCGGAACGTTCTGAAAGGACTTTTAAGAGGGATTGGGAAGAAAGCGGGAAACAAAACACGGATGGAACAGTCCGTTGATCAACAGCGCCTCAAAAAAAGAATTAGCCAAAAAGAAGATAATTTTGTCGTTTGACAAAGAAAAACTATATTTGCCGGACAGTTTTTATTGTTATTCCAAAGTTATAAACCTTATAGTCAATAAGCATGAAGAAAATTTGTATGTCAATAAGCGGATTGCTGATAACCGTTATGTTGTCGGCACAAGAATGGAACCCGGCAAGTACGGAATGGTATTCGCCCGAACCGCCGGCAGTGAAACCCGGTAAAACGCCCGGTCAGCCGCCATCGGACGCCATCGTCCTGTTCGACGGCAAAGACCTGTCCAAATGGGTATCGGGCAAAGGAGAAGAAGCCAAATGGAAGGTGGTCAACGGAGAAATGGTGGTCGTCCCCGGCACGGGCGCTATCAAAACCAAAGGCTATTTCGGCGATTGTCAGTTGCACGTCGAATTCAAGTCGCCCCCTGCCGAAAAACACAACGGACAAAACCGCGGAAACAGCGGAATATTCCTGCAAAGCATCTACGAGTTGCAAGTATTGGACGGCGACAACAATCCTACTTACGTCAACGGAATGGTAGGCAGCATCTACAAGCAAAGCGCTCCTTCGGCCAACGCCTACACTAAAAACGGCGAATGGCAAGTATACGACGTCTATTGGAAAGCCCCTAAATTCGGCGCTGCCGGCGTGCTGGAAGAACCGGCGCGGATCACGGTAACGCTGAACGGCGTCCTGATACAAAACAATTATGAAGTGAAAGGACATACCGCCTACACCGGTCTGCCCGAATACCATGCCCACGGACGACTGCCGCTGATGCTGCAAGACCATGGAACAGCCGTTGCTTTCCGGAACATCTGGATCAGAAATTTGTAAGCTGTAACCGACATGTTTGATAGAAGAAACTTTATCCGGTCGGCAACAGCCATTGCCGCAGGAATGACCATGCCTTTGCCGGTAACCGCCGCATCCCGGAAGGTAGCTCCCAGCGATACCCTCAATGCAGCGCTGATAGGATGTCGAAACATGGGATGGGGCGATTTGAACGGCATCCTTCAACATAAAGAAGTGAAATGCCGCGCCTTATGCGATGTGGACAAAAAGATACTCAATTCCCGCGCCGAAGAACTCAATAAAACATACGGCTATCGACCGGACGTCTACGGCGATTACCGCCAACTCCTCGAACGGAAAGATATTGACGTCGTGGTCATCGGAACGCCCGACCACTGGCATTGCCTTCAATTTGTCGACGCCTGCCGGGCAGGAAAAGATATCTATGTGGAAAAACCTGTCGCCAACAGCATTGCCGAATGTGACGCGATGGTCGCCGCTGCCGGTAAGTATAACCGCATTGTACAGGTAGGACAGCAACAGCGGAGCAGCCGGCATTTCATAGAAATGGTGGAATACCTGCGCTCGGGAAAACTCGGTAAGATAGGCAGAGTTCACGTATGGGCCAATTTCGGCTATGCAGCCATGAATCCCCCCATACCGGACTCGCCCGTTCCGGAAGGCGTCGATTTCGACATGTGGCTGGGACCTGCGCCCCAAACCGGCTTTAACAGCTACCGTTTCCACGGCTCATGGCGCATGTTCTGGAATTATGGCGGCGGACTGATCACCGACTGGGGCGTTCACCTTCTCGACATGGGACTTTGGGGAATGGATGCAACCACCCTGCCGCTGAAAGTGGCCGCTACAGGCGGTAAATATCTCTTCCCCGACGGTGCGCACGAAACCTTTGACGCCATGTCCGTCACATATCAGTTTGAGAACTTTATCCTCGAATGGGAAAACAACGCAGGAGTCGAAACAGGCCCTTACGGAAAGAATTACGGAGTGCTGTTCCGCGGCGTCAACGGCACGCTGGTCGCAGACAGGGAGGATTGGAGCGTATATCCCGAAAAAGACAAATTACCGGAAATAACGGTAAAAACCGATCACCGCGAACACCAGTCCCATATCGCCAATTTCCTCCAATGTGTGAAAACACGCAACCCCAACACGGCCTGCACCATTGAAAACGGCAGCCTCTGCGCCAAATATGCGCAATTGGGCAACATCGCCGCCAAAGTGAGTGAAACACTGGTCTATGACGATAAATCCGGTACGTTCAACCGGCGGGAAGCCGATCGGTATCTCCGGCCGGCCTACCGCAGTCCGTGGAAATTCCCGCAGAGATAGCCGCAAGATGATAGAAGTAATTCCCGCCATTGATTTGATCGACGGCAAGTGTGTAAGGCTGGCGCAAGGGGATTATTCCCGGAAAACGGTTTACAGCGAAAACCCGGTAGAAGTGGCTAAGCGTTTTGCTGCCGCCGGTATCCGCCGGTTACATCTGGTTGATCTGGACGGAGCAAAAGCGCAGCATATTGTCAATCATCGCGTGTTGTACGACATCGCAAGACAAACTCCTTTATGTATCGACTTTGGCGGAGGACTTAAAACCGACAACGACCTGCGCATCGCATTTGAAAACGGGGCGGCAATGGTGACAGGCGGAAGCATTGCCGTGAAAGAGGCGGAAACCTTCACACGGTGGATTACCGCTCACGGACCGGAGAAAATCCTCCTCGGCGCCGATACCCGCGACAGGAAAATCGCAGTGAACGGATGGACGGAAACCGCCGACCTCGAACTGATTCCCTTCATCCGATTCTATCATGACAGGGGAATCCGTCAGGTCGTCTGTACGGACATCAGCCGCGACGGTATGTTACAGGGGCCTGCCCTAAGCCTGTACAGGCAATTACTGGAACATTTCCCCGGATTGTATGTCATCGCCAGCGGCGGCGTCGCTTCCACAGCCGATATCCTTGCCTTGCAGGAGGCCGGCGTTCCTGCCGTCATCACCGGAAAAGCCCTCTACGAAGGCAAAATCAACCTGAAAGAACTGACCCGCATAAGCGGAACAGGACAATGAATTTTCAGTTTCCGGCGGGGGCGCTATTGATAAATAACCTGCCCCCATCATAACGTATGGTATGCGGTAAATTTTTTTTGTCGCAGGGAAATTCCAACATTTCGTTGATGCTCCGGAAAATAACGACGCCGGTATTTTGGGGATGATCTTCGTCTTTGTCAGAAAAAGGAGAAGGCGTATCCTGCCATTATGGAGGCGGCGCCCAAACGGTTGCTGCCGTTGGAGTTGTCCTGCTGTACGGTGATGAAGCCGTAGTTACCGCCGGCTTCGATGAAGAAGAAGTTGCTATTGCAACGGTAGCGCAGGCCGATATTGCCTGTGACGCCGAAATTGGTGCTTTTCATCTCGCCGGTGATGTTGGTTGAGCCGAAAGGGATTTCGTTTTGCAGGACGGCGGCGAAGTCGGGCAGCAGGGTGGCGAGTTGCTCTTGCGTTTGGGCGTCGATTCCGTTCCAGCACAGCGCTGTTCCTGCGGGATCGGCATACAGGCGGCTGTTCCCCTTCGACGCCTGTTGGCCCGACACCAGAAACGACACGAAGGGGCCTGCATGGAGATACACGCTCCACGGGGACTTGCCCAAATGGATGGTGTATTGTGCCAGCAGGGGAATCATCACGTAATCGAACTTCACCGTGTTGTCGATGTCGGCGTAGTAGTAGAGGGGCATTTGCGCTGCCGCTCCCGTCAGCGCGCCAACGATGTTTTGGTCAACGCTCATGCCCATGGCGGTGGCTGTTTCCGTGACGAGGCGTTGGGTAGGCATGGCTTGCATACCGTTCTTTTTGCCGCCCTGTCCGCTGTATTCCACGCCCAACCGCACCGACCATGCCGGAGTGAGTTGCAGTTCGGTAAAGAGGCCGGTCCCGAAAGCCTTCCGCGAGGCGTATCCTTCGCTTACCGGCGTATTGTTTCCGCCGGCTGTGATGTTGGGGAGGTTAAGTCCGGCGCGGAATCCGAACTTGACATTTTGCGCCGTTGCGACGCTCAAGGTTAAAAACACGGCTGTCATGCAGCCTGAAATACGAGGGTTCATTGCTTATTTATTAAACTGATTATACTTGTCATTGACGGTGATTTATTTGTTGGACGCTGCCCGGGCGCCGGTATTCAGCCGGCGAGGGGCGTTCACTGTTCACCGTTTTCCACCGTCCATACGAAGGCTCTCAATCCCTGCTGTTCGGCGCTTTTGTCGAGTTCGCGCAGGGCGTTCAGCAGCGCGGGTACTTTATGGTCGTCCATGACGGCGAGTATTGCCGTGTTCATGCCGGGCCATGCGTGGCTGCCGTAGTGAGGCTCGCCTTTGTCGCTGCCGCGTCCTTTGACGCTTTGCCACTGTGTGAAACCGCGGATCTGATGGCGGTCTAAGATCTCCTGCACCTGTTCGGTGTGTGCCTGATTGTATGAAATAAATACTGCTTTCATGATTGGGTTTTACTGGTATTGAAAAAGGGGCGTTCCTTTCGGGTAAAAGGGGCGTTCCTTTCGGGTAAAAGGTGCGCCCCTTTTGAGTAAAAGGTGCGCACCTTTTGGGTAAAAGGTGCGCACCCTTTGGGTAAAAGGTGCGCACCTTTTTGTACCTCACCTCGTCGTCTTTACATACTTGAGGTTATTGAGCATTTCGCGGATATCGCTGCCGGGGCGGAAAACGACCTTGGGGGAACGGATCAGCGAAGCGTTGAATTTGTCCTCGCTTTCGGCGCCGCTGCTGCCGACGGCGACCTGAAAAGAGCCGAAATCGCCGAACCGGACGATCTCGCCGTTGTCCAGGTGACGCTTCAGCACTTTGGTAAGGTCGTTGAGCACCGCCAGCACGTCGGTATCGCTTACCGTAGTGCTGCCTTCGGCGATCTCCTTGCTGAGTTTCTTCAGCGTTAACTCTCCCGAAGCCTTTGCCTGTGCGTAAAATTTCCTCGGAGCTTCGGGATTTCCGGGATTACTGCGTTCGATTACTACATATTGTACTGACATATTATTTATTATTAGAGTGAAACATTATTTCTTATTTAACGGGAAACATAATTTATTATTGCCGCAAAGGGTTTCCGGAATTCCGCACAGGCGACGGTCTGTCCCTGTGCAATTTCCGGATAACGTATCCCGTTTACGGTTTTTTTAAGGTCATCCGCCGGGTCGGGACGGTCGGTGAAGACCGCAACGGGGATCGCTACGGAAAGATACCGTTCTTCTTTGTTCCATGCGGTGCGTATTCGCTTTGTTTCGAATAACTTTACGGTTTCCTGCTGCGTCATGGCCGTCCGGATTTTAGCTGTTCAACTGTTTTGCCCATTTTTTGCGTTCTTTTTTGATGTTGCCTGCGCCGAAGAGCGTGTAAACCACCGGAATGACAATCAGTGTAAGGACGGTGGACATGGTCAGTCCGCCGATGATAGCCACTCCCATCGGTTGCCACAGTTCGGCGCCTTCGCCCAGCCGCAGCGCCATAGGGAGCATGCCGAGTATGGTGGTCATGGTGGTCATCAGCACGGGTCGCAGGCGCGATTTGCCGCCGGAGATGACTGCCTGCGTGAGGGTTGCACCGCGTTGGCGGTTCAGGTTGATGTAATCTACCAGCACGATGCCGTTCTTCACCACGATGCCGATCAGCATGATAGCGCCGATCATCGAAAGCATGTTCCACGTGATGCCGGTGAGCCATAGCGCGATGATAGCGCCTGAAAAGGCAAAGGGCAGGGAAAGCACGATGATGAACGGGCTTTTAAACGATTCGAACTGCGTGGCCATCACGATATAGACCAGCACAATGATCAGTATCGCCAGCAGGAAAAGGTCGCCGAAAGATTCCTGCTGGTCTTCGTAGGAGCCGCCTATTTTTACGCCTACGCCTTCGGGGATGTTGGCGTCGGCAATAATGGCGTTCAGTTCCGTCACCACGACGCTCATCGGCACGCCCGACACGGTGCCCTGTACTTTGGCTACTCGTTCGCGGTTTTCGCGGTTAATGCTCGGCGGGGCGAAGCGTTCTACTACCTCGCCCAGTTCGCGGACGCGGAGGGATTGCCCCTTACTGTTGTAGATCAGGATGTTTTCGATGTCGTCGATGCTTTGCCGGAACTTTTCGTCGTAGCGCACGATAATGTCGTATTCTTCGCCGTCCTCCCGGAACACCGAAGCGGTCATTCCGTTGATGCGGTTGCGCACGAAAGTAGCTGCCGTAGCCATGTTCAAACCGTAGAGCGCCAGTTTTTCGCGGTCGAAGTTGATTTGGTATTCGGGGCGATAGTCTTCGCGGCTAAAGCGGAGGTTGGTATATCCTTCCACTTCTTTCGCTTTGTCCATGATTTCGGCTGCCAGCCCGTCGGTGGCTTCGAAATTGTGGCCGTAGATTTCCACGTCCACCGTGCTTTCTCCGCCGAAGCCTCCCGTGCTGCCGGTGGAGACGTCAAACTTGTTTATTTCGGGCAGCGAGGCGAGGTAAGAACGCATGAGGGCGGCCAGCGTGAAGATGTCGCGTTGGCGTTCGTCGGCGTCCACAAAGCGGATGCGCATGGTGATGATGTTGGCGCCGTTGCTTTGCAGCGCTCCGAAGACGTTGTCGGACGAGGCTTGCCCCACCTGATAGTTCAGGATGCGGATTTCGGGCATCTCCCCGCGGAAATATTCCTGTATCTGCAAAGCCATCTCTTTGGTGGTTTCTACGCGGACGCCGACAGGCAACTCAATGGTGGCGGAGAGCTGGCTGTCGTCGGAAGCCGGTATAAACTCCGTTCCGACAGAGATAAACAGCGTTCCGATAAAGATGCACAATGCGGAAACAGCCACCACTGCCCTGTGACGCACCGACCACGTGAGGATTCGTTCGTAGAAGTTGTCTAACCGTGCAAGCATGTTGGCGATGGGCAAGTACCATTTGGCTTCCCGCGCTTTCGACTTGTGCCGCAGGATGTGTGCAGACATCATCGGAGTGAGCGTCAGGGCGCAAATCACGGACATGGTGATGATGATGGTAACCATCCAGCCCAACTGTTTGAACAACATTCCGGCCAATCCGGTGACCATCGTAAAAGGCAGGAACACGGCAATGATGGTCAGCGTGGCAGCAATTACGGCGACAGCCACCTCGTTGGTGGCATAGATGGCAGCGTCGCGCGGGTGGCTGCCTCGTTCCACATGCGAGGTGATGTTTTCCAGCACTACAATGGCGTCGTCCACCACCATGCCGATGGCAATGCTGAGCGAGCTGAGCGATATGATGTTGATGGTATTGCCCGACAGCATGAGGTAAATGAAGGAAGACACCAGCGAAATGGGGATGGTGATAAGGATGATAATGGAAGCCCGCCAGCGTCCGAGAAAGAACAGCACGACTATCATCACGAAGACGAAAGCCAGCAGGACGGTTTCCGTCAGGCTGTTGATGCTTTCCACGATGAATTCGGAAGTGTCCATGATGACGTCCAGATGCACGTCGGAGGGCAGCGTTTTCTGCAGGACAGGCAGTTGTTCGTGTACTTTTCGGGCGATTTGCACCGTATTGGCGCCCGACTGTTTCTGAATGACGACGGTTGCCGACCGTACGCCGTTGGTGAAACTTTCCTGCGTGCGTTCTTCCAGCGTGTCTTTCACTGCGGCTACGTCGCTCATGTAGATATTGGCGCCGTTGAAAGTGCCGACCACGATGTTTTTCAGTTCATCGCTTACGTTAAATTCGCCGTCGATACGTAGCGAATAGGTGTTGGAACCGATGTCGAAACTGCCTCCCGGCACGTCAAGGTTTTCCTGCGCAATGATGTTTCCGATCTGCTCGACGGTCAGGTTGTAGGCTTCGAGTTTTTGCGGGTCTACGTCAACATGGACTTCGCGTTGCGGCGCACCCGAAACCGACACGGTGCCTACTCCGCTGATACGGTTGAGCGGGTTGGCCACACGGTCGTCGAGCAGTTTGTAGAGCGCGTCTGCGCTTTCCTTTGCCTGCGCCGAGAGAATGACCACGGGAATCATGTCGGTGGAAAACTTGAAGATGATAGGGTTTTCCACAGCGTCGGGCAGGCTGTTCTTTACCATATCGAGCTTGTCGCGCACGTCGTTGGTCGCTTCGTCTATGTTGGTCCCCCAGTTGAACTCTATGATAATCATGGAAAGGTTATCCTTCGAGGTGGAAGTCAGGTTCTTGAGGTCGGTGACCGTGTTCAGCACGTCCTCGACAGGCCGTGTGACGTTGGTTTCGATATCTTCCGCTCCTGCCCCCGGATAGGAGGTGATCACGATGATGGTGTTGGTTTCGATGTCGGGATACAAGTCAATCGACAACCGTTGAAAAGAGAACAACCCGAAAATAATGACCCCGACAAAAATCAGGATGGTGCTTATCGGTTTTTTGACTGCTACTTCGTATAATTTCATGTCCGATTCTATTTTTTATTGACAATGGCCAACGGAGGATGTCCAATGGTCACTTGTCGTTATTTTGTTTACTGTTTTTACTTGTTTTGACAATACTGATTAAAAGTCTGATAATTCCTTTTGTTGATGAAGTTCGCTTTGAATTGAGCGTGTCCGGATTCTTTGACCGGCGCCCCGATAGAAGCGTCGCTTTTCACCCTCTGTCCGGATAAAACAAAAGAACAGGTTTTGTGCATTATGACGTCATCCGACTTTTTCATTTTTCGTTTTATTTTCCATTTTCAATTGTCGGTTATGGTGACTTTCGTTCCGTCCAGCAGTTTGGACTGTCCCGCAGTGACCACAAAAGCGCCGTTTTCCACGCCCGACAGCAGTTCATAACTTGTTCCGTCGCGGCGTCCTATTTCTACCTTTTTCTGGTAAGCGATGCCGTTTTCGACCACAAACACATACTTGTGGTTGGTGCCGACCTGTTTGATGACAGCCCTGTCGGGCACTACCACATGGGACATGGTGCCGAAGTTCAGTTCCACGCGGGCAAACATTCCCGGACGAAGCGCCGTGTCGCTGTTGGGGATGCTCACTTCGGCCATGAATGTTCGCGAGGCCTGATTGATGGTCGGATACACGATGGATATTTTTCCTTCAAACAGTTTGTCGGGATATACGTCCAAGCGTACTTTCACCGTCATGCCTGCCTTTACGCGCGGGAAATAGGCTTCCGATATACCGATAAGCACTTTTACCGGCGAAATCTGCTGTACATTCAAAATGGCAGGCGCACCCGGATAAATATTTTTTGGGTCGAAGTTGCGGAGCGTTACCACGCCGTCGATGGGAGAGAGCAGCGTGGTGTTTTCTTCGAGATTGCGCAACGCTTCGCGAGCCACATCCACTTGGGTAGTCAATTGGTCTAATTGTTGTTGCGTAGCGCTTCCCAAACGGAACAGGGTATCCACCCGCGCCAGTTCTTTTTCGGTATTCTGCAACTGTATTCTTGCCTGCAAGAGGTTGGTACGGTCCATCTGCACTAATTTTTGCCCCTTGTGTACGCGGTCGCCTACCTCGACGAATATATCGGTGATGCGCCCCGGCACGGTGGTGGCAATGTCGTTGTTTTTGAAGGCCTGAATGTTGCCCGTCAATTCGATCAACTGTTCCACGGGTTGTTCCGTCACTTTCTGCACTTTTACCGGTATTTTGGCGGTTTCTTCGACAGAGGTTTCTTCTGCGGACTTTTGTTCCCTGTTTCCACCGCAAGCCGACAGCAGAACCGCCGCCAAACAACCGGCAAAGACCGAACGGTAACTGCCTGCTCTTTTCAACTTCCTTTCACTAACTACTTTCATTCTTCTTAATTTTATGATTTAAATTTTGATTTACTCTTTACTTTATCTCGGTTTACAAGGTGTTCAACAATTTTTCGAGTTCGGTTTGGGCTGTAATTACGCTGTTCACCGCCGATATGTAATTGCCTTGCGCCTGCAACAGGCTTGTGTTGGCAGTGGTTACATCGAAACTTGAGGATATTCCCTGCCGGTATTTCCGTGTAATGCTTTCCAATACCCGTTGCGATACTGCAAGCGTTTCTTTTTGGAGATGGAGGGTTTCAAGGGCGTTGTTCAGGTTGAATCTCAATTGTTTTTCCTGCAACAGTAATTGTTCGGTGGCCAATTCCTTGTTGTTTTGCGCCGTTTCCACTTTTATTTTGGCCTGTTGAATTTTCGAATGACGTCGTCCGGAGGCAAAAATCGGGATGCTGGCCTGTAACCCGATGACGTTATTGGGCGACATGTCGAAAGTAGAAGCTTTTAATTTGTAGGTATAATTGTAAAACATGCCGACGGTAGGCAACGTAGCTACCTGCTCCAGTTGCACTTGCTTCCGGGCAAGTTCCGTTTGCCCGTCGAGCAATTGGATGTTATAATTGTTTTCCGGATCGAAAGTTGTACCAAGTATGTCCTGCGCGGAATTTTCATTGATCAGGTCGTCCAGTTTTTCTTTCAGCACAATCGTCGTGTTGATGTCCACGCCCAAATGAAACCGTAACAGGTTATATGCCAATTCGACGGCTCTTTCCACCATTTTGATGTTGTTCATCACCGAGGCGACCTGTACGACGAGCTGGTCGGCGTCGGTCTGTTCCGCTACGCCTATTTTCACCATATCGGAGGTGCTTTTGGCAAGCGTTTCTATATCTGCAAGGCTTTTTTCAAGGATGGTTTTGTTTTCCAGCGCCACCAGTATGCTCAGGTATGCCGAGCGGGTTTGCTGTTTAACGTCCAGTTCGCTTTGAAGTTGCATGGTTTCCGAAATTTTTTCGCCGATTTTTGCCATTTTGATACCGATCCAATAACTTCCGTTGAAAAGCAACTGCGTCACCCTCACTTGTAAGGTGCTGGTAGGTTCAAGCGGGATAGACTGACCGAACAGGCTCATTTTGAATCCCATCATGTTTTGATAGTCCAGTGTGGCGTCCGCCTGTGGCAAGCCTGTAGAAATGCTTTCCCATACTTTTTTCTGTGCTTCGGACACTGCCAATCCCGCATTCCGGATGTTCTTGTTGTGCAGCAAAGCATGTTCCTGCGCTTCTTTCAGGGTGAATTGCAGGACGGTAGCCTGTTGTTGCGGTGGCGTCTGCGCGATCTGTTGCTCCTGTGCGTATGCGGCAAACCCCATACCGGCGGTTACCGTGCAAAAGACGATTTGCTTGAATCGTATTTTCATTGATATTGATTTAATTTAATTTATTCATTAACTGATTTTTTTGATAACGTTTGGTCTAATATTTCGACTCCTTTGGGCGTACAAAGGCCTCGCAAATACAGGAGTATCATATTTTCAAAGAGTTCGAAACACGAAAACTTGTCAAATTTCCGGGAATTTGTGCTGATTCCTTCCGACTGACAGGCAAAAACAGCGGCAACAATTTCGGGATTCAGGTCGTTGCGGAAAACGCCTTCCTGTATTCCTTTTTTCACTAAATCTTCTATTCTCTTTTGCCCTTCTGCCTTGTGGACGCTTAAAAGGTTCTGATACACTTCAGGCGCATATTTCCTGATGTCTTCCACGATGAAATAATGCAGTTTCCGACACTCTTCCGTATCTTTTTTGAGCATGATGACAATGGCTTCCACTACATTGGACGTGTTTGCCAACACCTGTTCAAAGGCCCGGCTTTCCTCGCAAAAGCGGTTGAGACCGTCGGACAGAAGGTTTTCCTTGTTCTTGAAATTCTCGTATATGGTGCGTTTTGAAATGCCCGCATGTTTGGCAATGTCATCCATTGTGGTGTTTTTCACTCCATATTGCATGAATAACTCTATTGATGCTTTTATGATATGTTCTTTAATCATTTCTGTCCGGAAATACGGTACAAAGATACTTTGAAAACTCGAAAAACCAAAAAAAGTTTTCAAAGTTTTTTCACTTCTTGCAAAAATGAAAATACCATGTTGATTTTTAAAGGAATCTCCGACATTCAATAAGGGATTCCTGTTCCGGAGTACTTGAGGGTAAAAATTATCCCGCAAATTTTGTGCCTTATAATATAAAATTGCTGTCATGTGCCAACTTATTTTTAGCGCAAAAGTAAATGCGGCATTTTCCGTCCACAACAAAAAAACGACGAAATGGGGAAAAATGTCGTTGAAACCGGTCAAGAAGCCGTTAAATTACCGAATCCGGAAGTTTGCGATTATTGTTTGACAAAATCGGAGAAATAGGAACATCGCGTGACAGCTTCCTTGTAGAAATCCGTTTTCGACAAGGTTTTCTTCAACTGTGAAAAAAAAGAATTGTGTTTCAGATAGCTTCCGGCGACGTATTTTCCGGCCACAAAATCATATACGGACAGTGACGTCATCTGGTAACAGTAGGCAGCGCAAAACAGGCACTGCGCCTTGAAATTTTCATTCCGTGAAAGGTCGAAGGCGTCCATGAAGGATTGAAGCGCGTCATTAATTCCGTAATAATGATACATTTCATCTTCCGGACGGACGGTTCTCCATTTTTCCCTGTCGAGTTGGCTCCATCGAAAACTTGACAGTTGCCAGCATTTGCCGTAATAACTCATTTGGAACAGTCCGCAGGCATAGCGGAAATAATCCTCCGGACGCTTGTGCTTGATTTCCCTCAATTCAGCCATTTCGTGGGCAAAACTCAGTTTGGAAACGAAAGCAATAGCGACGGAATCCTCGTTTTTCCGGTGCAGACGTCCGGCAGGAACCGGTTGGATTCCAAATACAGGCGGTATTGCAAAAGGATCGCTGTTCAGGTGGAAGAGTGAAGAAGCGTCGTCCTGCCGGATGAAATAACTTTCGGCCTCTCTGAAACGCAAAGCCCGCAGGTGTTTGGTGCCGATCAGTTCCAGAATCATCGACTTATTCTGCGGATGGTACCGGTACAGAAAAGAATCAACTCCGCTCAACTTTGCGGAAGACGATAACTGCTCCAACATCGTTTCCAATTGAGGGATACCGGCATGCTGATCGAGAAAAATAAAATCGTTCAGCCCGAATAGGGTACGAAGGGCAAAAGGCGAATACCGCATGGCTATTCCCTTGCACAGCGCCGCCCTCACAGGTTGCCGCTGTTTTAGATAAATATCCGGCAATTTTTCGCCGAAATAATGCGCCGCCGTGCGATCGAAAAAGGCATGGCTTTCTGCCGACAGCGTCGTATCCCGTACATTTGACAGCAGCCATTCCAAAGAGGGCAGTATCCGCGCTTCCGTACCGGCGTCAAATACGGAGAGGTCTGTTTCCACAAGAAGTTTAATTGCCAGCAGTTGTTCCTGTACCTTTTTATCCGTCGGGGACTGCGCCTGTTCTTTTTCGGCGATATTGACAAGTAAAGCGGCGGTTTCCACATCTTCCGCCAGATATGACAGATAAGCGGCGGCCGCGTACCAAAGCGCCGGACGCCGGACGGCTTTCAAACCGGCACAACGCGCTGCAAAAGCTTGCAATTCGTTGATATGTCCGAGAATATCCGCCTTGCCCTCACTTCCAAGCAGGGCTTCCGCTTTGTTGATTTCGCGGATCAGCAAAGTTTCAAGATAAGGATCGGCGGGATTCAGCGCATACACGTTCATCAGAGGCTCAAGCGTGGGTTGGAAGCAGGTAAAACCTGTCATGGCATACAATGTCGCCTTTTCGTTGCCGTTTTTGCACAGTGCGGCCACGCCGGAAGTATCGGCTTTGTTTATCATCCAACGCACGGAAGTCATGGCGGCATGGCTGTATCGCGGACACCGATCAAACACTCTTGAATAACAATACAATGCTTCGGCGTCCGAAGGCGTGGCGCCGGCATAGAACGCCATCGCCCAAAGCTTTGCCTGCGCATCCGTCCTGACCGGTTGTACCATCTTTTGGTAATAAGCTACACAATCGTCATTGCGAAAAAGATAAAACGCCATCCTTACCACCTGAAAGGCATATCTCATCCGCAGAAAGGCGGACTTTGAAGCGGAATACAACCGAATGCCCCTCTTTAAAAGCGAATCCTGCACCTGCGCGTCAAAACCTATTCTGTTCCAATCCTCCGAACGTCGTCCGGCCTGCTGTTCACAAGCCCGCGCATATAACAGGTATTGCAGCGGGGCCGGATCATTGCGTTGCGCTATCCGCTGAAACATGCTGTTTTCGGGCAATATCTCTCCTGCCTTCTTCCATTGTTTTTTTGCGGCAAATGCGTTCATTTCCTGCAATTCGGCCAAAGGGAGGTCGTAAATCAACCGTTCGGCGTCCCTGTCCGATATTTTGCCGCCCAGGTACTTTTTCCATTCTTCCAGATTCAGTTGCTTGTCCGACTGTTCCTCTCTGTTATCGTAGAAATTCAGATAACTGAAAAAAAAGTTGTTTCGCCCGTCGGGAATATCTTTGCGGAAGTAGCTCGTGTAAAGTTCATCTTCGTTTCCGAAAAACCACCCGCAAGCAATCAGATAAGCCGTTGCCGCCACCATGCAAAGGCTAATGGAACAGATCAACAATTTCGTCCATTTCATGAGGAGTAAATTTTTGCAAAAATAATGAATCCAGATGAAACCAGATAAGATAGCCGCGATTTTTTATCCGTCCGGCCAGCATTTTTGTGGTTTGACGGATGGTCTCCGCGTCGGGTTTTTCAATCCGGATATGTTCGCCCTTACCGACATGTACCCCCAGCAAGACGACGGAGGTATCGGCGCGATAGACGCCCGGTCTGACTGTGGAAAATTGCGACGCCGGCAAATCTTTTTCGCTTAAACCGTTAATTAAACCTGCGCATTGGGAATTGTTGAAACGCACGCCCCAACCGAACAACGGCAACGCTACATCTACCGGTATCGGATAACTTACGGAAAAACGAAGATACGCCGCTGCCTCGTCCGCATCGAGAATGGAATTGCGCGTGTCGTAATCGGTAAAACTGCCCGTATTGTAGCACATCAGGCAAACCTTGTCCGCAGGCGGTATGCCGGCTGTTTTCCGGTATTTCCACTGGTGCAGCCTTAGCGTGACGGACAACTGCCTGTCGCGAATCAGCGGATGCTCACGGAGGCATCGCAACAACCGGAAATATTTTTCACGTGTCGTCCCGCTCCAGTCGCAATCTATCTGAATTTCGGGAATGTCCTCAATCAGATATTTCCGGTTGATGCTTTCAATACGGGTACAGATTTTTTGCGCTAATGCGGTAACACTGTCTTCGGCGAGCGACTTCAGCACCTCGTTGACCAGAAATACCACCGGCACCACCGGCATACCGGGCAAGCTATCCCTGAAAATCACGGTAGCAGCCGGTTGATACCCGTTGTCGCCCGCCACCACATCAAAATAGCGAACGTATATACGACCCGCGTCACATTCCGATAAGGCTTTCCGCTCGGCCAAACCGAGCTTGAATACCGTTCGCCAATAATAAAAGGCCTGCGGACAAGGCGTCTCCTGTCTGCACGAAACTAAAAAAAGCCATACCGACAGGCAAATGAATTTGTTCATCCGGTATTTTATTTGAATTATAATTTGACAAAAATAACATGAATACTTGAAAAGACTTATAGGTTAATTCTTTTTTTGAGGTGCTATGAAAAACAATTCTTCTGACCTCCACTATAGCGCGAAGGCACGAAGGCACGAATGTAGAGACGCACGGCGTGCGTCTAAAATCGTTTTGGAGAATGCGGAACGTCCTGAAAGGACGTAACTTTCATAACCGCAGGTCAACGACCTGCGGAAGCCTCTCCATAACTTCTTGGGGCTGTCTCAAAAGGGTATTAGCACGCAGATAACGCAGGGTTAATAGAGGAACGCAGATTTTTATTTTATGGATAATCAACTTCTCCTGACTTCGACAATGCGTCACCCTAAAAATTATTCCAAAAATTTTGGTCAAACAACTGAGCAATTGATTTATGTTTTTGGGTAATAATCATAGTTTTTGTTAGTGTTTCGC
>JAIRLS010000141.1 GCA_031259205.1 Bacteroidales bacterium
GAATTACTTCGGTCTTCCGGTTTTACCCGATTCTCAACAACGATGATTAAGCATGAGAACCACATCGGGTTACGGAGTTGGGTTTATTTCATTATACAGCGCCTCCGCCTCACTTGCCGTGAGCGGCTTGTCATATATACGGGCTATCACCATCTTGCCCTGATAGGGGCCTTCGATATTCGACCCCGCATCGCCGCCGATAGCCAGCCACTGCGGAGACAAATTTTGGGGACGATAAAAGCCTGCCGCAGGAACTTCGCTCTTCAATTCGCCGTTCACATAAAGGTAGGCCTTCCCCTCCGTTTGATTCCATACGCCTACTAAATGATAATAGCTCTGTCCATCCGGCTTGATTTGCGAATTTGTCCAGATCCAATTGCTGCCGCCGCCATCCATAGCAGGAACATTCGGCAGGAAGGTAATTCCATTCGCTCCGGAAGTATGAGATGAGGTGGATATCAGAAATCCGGTGCCGCCGCTTTGGTGCGTACTGAAAAACTTGGTTTCATAGGTTGGAGCAATTACCCCATAATTGACGTCGAATTTCACCAGACACTCAAAGCTGTGACCGTCGGCAAGTTTATTTGCAAATTCGGTGCCACTGGAATAATCAATACGGTAATGACTTGCGCTACCCGATCCGTTTGCTGCCGGAGCGAAAGTAACGATGTTTCTCCCGTAGGCAGCGTCGGCCGCTACCGATAAAGTGGAAGGCTCGGCGGGATGCACCAATTTTATAGTATGCAACATCGGCGACAGATCGGTTGCCGAACCGTCCGGGTTAAAGATCACGTCCAGCATGTCGGCCTCGCCTGTCTGTCCAACAGAGAATGAACGGGTATATGACGGATAGTCTTTCAGAGTGAAGGTTACTGTCGCCCCCCGTCCGCCTATCTGCGGATTGCGACCGGCCGTCAGGGTCAGTGTAGTGGAGGTTTTCTCGGTTTCCGTCAGCCAGTTTCCGGCGGTATATTCCCAGTCGGCATTGGCGGTGACGGTAAAGGTAACGCCGCCGCCTGTTTTTACAATAGACAGGGAGGAGGGAGTTACGGTCAGTTCCGGCTGGAATCCTGCTGCCTGCGACACTTCGATGGTTTGGGTCACATCGGGATAATCGGTCAGGGAAAAGGTTACGTTAGCCGTTCTTCCCGCCGACTCGGGATTGGTTTCCGCCGTGAGGGTGAGCGAAGTGGCGGTTTCCGCGCTTTTCGTCAGCCATGTGGCGTCTGTGGGAATACTGTAAGTCCAGTCGGCATTGGCCGCAACGGTAAAGACGACGTCTCCGCCCGTTCCTTCTATGGTTTCGGGTTCCGCCGGCGTTACATTGAGCGTTGCCTGCACGCCGTTTTGGGTTACAGTGATCACAGCGTTGCTAAAGCCTTGGCAGGCAACCGTCACCGTAGCGGTGCGCGGCGTGACGACGTCCAAAGCGTTCACGCTGATTTTGAGGTTTTCTTCTGTTTCGTTAGCCAGTATTTCGGTCGTACACCATGCTGCGGAAGAGGTCGCAGTATATGCCTGATTGGTTTTTACGGTAACGTACTTTGTCTCGGCAGCAGGCCCGAATGTCTGGGTTAGAAACTTGGCTTCCACGCCGAAATAGGGCGCTTCTTCGCTCTTCTTGTCTTCGCAGGCAAAGAACGCAACTGCAAGGCAAGCTATCATTGAAATTTTTACTATTTTTTTCATGTTATTTAATTTAATTTATTTATATATTGCTTAATCATCATATTCTTCATTCTTCATTCGTCTTCGTTTGTTTTCGGTGCATTCACGTTGGTGATTATTTCCGTAACAGACAGCGTTTCTACATTTGCATTGACATAGGTGTAATACAGTTCGAATTGCTGTAGTTCGGGATAATATTTGCTTCCGCCCAAGTCCGTTACTTTGGCGTTCCCCACAGGAGCGATGGAAACGGAAACTCCGTCGGACGCTACGGTGAGGATCATGAAGTCGGTTTCGGAGTTGTGAGCGGGCAACCGCACGGTATTGACCGAAAGCGCTTTCAGTACGGGCTGCACGCCGACTACTCTGGTGGCGGATTCCTGTGAACTGCCGGAATACTCTCCCGAAAACCGATTGATCATCTTCACTTCGTACACTATCGACTTCAACTCACTGTTGATTTCGTAGCCTGCGCTGTTGGAGACCAGCGTAAAGGGCAGCGTGTAGGCGACGTCGGGATCCAGTCCGGAGAAGTTGAACGGCACCCGCAACGCTCCGTACTGTCGCCCTGCCTGAATGGAGAGGTTAGGCTCTCCTTCCAGCCGGTAAGCGGTTTCAGGAAGCATCACCTTGTCGATGTATTCCTCGTCTATTAGCCGGCTTTTGGCATTCAGCGAATCCATGGCATACCGGTCGATTTTAAGTCTTACGCGAACGCTTTCGGTGATGGGTTCCGAAGATGCGCAGTACACGGAGATCACTATTTCGTCGTTTTCCGCGCCGAAGAAATGTTCGCCCACATAGAGCATGTCGTTGCTATTGACGATATACACGGTTTTCTTGTACTGTTCGCCGAAGTCCACATCGTTGGAACACGAAGCGAGAAACAGGGCAACCGACAAGACCATATTAAAAATCACATATTTTTTCATATCATTATTATTTAATTTTTATTTTTACTTGGTGAACACTGTCGGGTCTAACGACGCCGACAGGTTCGTTTAACTTAATATCCCGGTATTTGGTCGATATTATAATTTTTATCTACCTCGTGTTTGGGAACAGGCCAAAAGGTTTGCCGCGTCGTAAAGACCTTGTAGAGATAATTTCTTTCCCTCGCCTTGATGATGGTGAAGAATTTCTCCGGTTCGGTAGTTCTGGCGCTGACGTCTAATCCCATCACCGGTTCGTTTTCGTAGACGATCGCTGTTTTGTTCCGGCGGACATCGAAATAGCGTCGTCCTTCCCACATCATTTCGATCAGTCGTTCGCGTTCGATCAATTTCTTCATGGTTTCGTAATCAGCGACGTCGGCGTTGGTAATGCCGGGCAGCCCTGCACGATGGCGAATCAGGTTGAAACAGCGTTTCATCTCGGCTTCGTCGCGGAATACCGTCACGCTGCCCACGGTATAGGTTTTGCCCGGTTCCAGTTCGTTCATCGCTTCCACATAGTTGAGATAGACCTCCGCCATGCGGTAATTGACGCCGTACTTTAGTTTTCGCCGTCCGTTGGAAAGCCACGAGTCTTCATAATGGTTGAATTTGCGGCACAGATAGCCGGTCATGGGATATTCCTCTCCCAGCGTGGACGACCTTTGCGCGGCGGCTTCCTTTCCGCTCACGCTGTTCGAGAAATATTTGGCTACTTTGCCGTCGGCGCCTATCGAAGTTTCCTGCGAAGAGGTAGACGGATAATAAGAATTGTGGAAAGCCACCGTAGCGTAGAAACGTATTTCGCGGTTGACATACCATTTCCGGGTGTTGGTAAGCAAGGTAAAGCCGTTGGTATACCGGTCGCCCGAAAAAGTAGAATCCCTGTCGGTATATCCGGTTCGTTCATAAGGATATTCGTTGCTTGCCTGCTCAATATCTTTGCCATCGGCCATGTAATAGGCGTCCACCATGCGTTGCGGAAAGAACATGCCGCTCCAGCCCTCAATCATTCCCGGGTCCATGTAGCGTCCGTAGTCGGTAAGATCCGAGCGTTGTTTTGTAAAGAGGAGTTCCGAATTGGTGGAAGCCTGCACACATTCGCCGTCGAACATGTCCTTGTAGGAGTGGTAATGGTCTATCCCTCCGACGCCATAGGGGAAATTCGCCTGTTCGTCGGCAGGGACGGGCGGTTTTGGGGTATTGGGCATAGCCGCAACCGTGTAGAGGTCGTTGGGTTTGAGATCGACCAGTTCTTTGGCTACCGCCGCTGCCTTTGCCCATTTTTCGATGCTTCGTTCGGGGTTCAGGTAAGGAACGTTGTTATTGTTTTTGAAGCCGGCAAATTCCGCATTCTGTCCGTTGAACAGAGGGCTGGCCGTGTACAGGGTGAGGCGCGAGAGCACCGCCCTTGCCGCATTTTTGGTGGCTTTGCCTATCTCCGAATTGTCCAGTCGCGTTTCGGGAAGCAGTTCGATTGATCTTCTCAGCAGCGCTTCCACATAGTCGCTGCACTCGTCCCACGTGCTCCGTTCCAGCATCAGTTCGTCAAGAGGCGTATCCAGCCCCGACGGGGTTTCGGGAACAATCGGCACCGGCCCCCATGCGAGCATCAATTCGAAATAGCACAACGCTTTCACGAAAATGGCTTCGCCTGTCCATTCCATTCGTCGCAGGGCGCTTGTTTCCTGACATTCATTCACCCGCATAATGAAGGTATTGGCTTTTCGAATGCCTTGATAATAAGTGCTCCAACGGTCGAAAGAATAAAAATTTTCCGGCGTCAGTTCATTGTTGCACCAGACGGCATACGAGTGGTAATTCATGCGCTTGTATCCCGACACACATTCGTCGCTGATGGGCGTCCACGGCATCGTACGGTTATTGTTGCCCGGATTGCCCCGGAACGACCCGTTATCTATCAGATAACTGTAAACGTTGTTCAGGTACGCCTGCACATATTCCTGCTTGGCAAAAATCGTATCCAGCGTAAACATGTCCGTAATGTAAGGCTCGATATCAAGATAATTACAGGACGGATAGAATATGGTACCTGTAGCGAAGGTAATGACCGCAAAAGGGGTCAATATCTTTTTGAGTGTTTTTTGTATCATGATTTTTTATTTAATTGATTCATTAAAATGACATTTTCAATACCAAGGTACAAGACCTTGTCAGGGGATAGACCGCTCCGTTACTGGACGCCTGCTCCGGGTCGAACAGTTTCACTTTGTCCCACACATAGAGATTGTCGCCAATGACAGAAATGCGGAGGTTGGTCATGGCTAATTTTGCCGCCCATGTCGTCGGCAGGGTATAGCCTATTTCCAAGGTTTTCAGGCGGAGGAAACTTGCGTCGGCAAGCCA
The DNA here is from genome assembly GCA_031259205.1 of Bacteroidales bacterium. Classification (GTDB taxonomy): domain Bacteria; phylum Bacteroidota; class Bacteroidia; order Bacteroidales; family UBA4181; genus JAIRLS01. The sequence continues at coordinate 4,968 of JAIRLS010000141.1, forward strand.
GAAGGTTGATCCCTGGTTATTATTAACGTTGTTGCCGTAGGTGAGGCGCGGAAAACGGGCGTTGGGATTTTCGGTGGACTGGTCGCCCGAATAGGAGGCCGGCGTCCAGCGGTTTTCCTGCTGATTGACAATGGACAGTACATTGCCGCGACTCTCGTTGGCAAAGGGATAGAATCCCGTTCCGCCGAGGAAATAGTCGGATTTGCCGGAGCCTCTGAAAAAGATGTTGAAATCTATTCCCTTCCATGCCACGCTTCCTGCAAAGCCATACTGTATTTTCGGTATGCGGGCGTTGCCGATAGGCACTTCGTCGTAGGCGTCCACCTTGCCGTCGCCGTTCACATCCTGATATTTGATGTCGCCCGGTAATAATTTGCCGTACTGGGGCGGGCTGTTTTTCACGTCTTCTTCATTCTCGAACAGTCCCAAGGCAATCAGCCCCCGCGTGGTTCCGTTCGGCGTACCTTTTTTTCCCAGATAGGGATAGCGGGGCACAACCTCATCGTAGTCGATGATTTTGTCGCGCGTAAAAGTAAAATTACCACGCACTTCCACGTTGAAATCGCCGAATTTGCGGGTATAGGATGCTGTTCCGTCCGATCCCCAACTTTTCATCTTTCCTACATTGCCCCACACGACCGAACCGACGCCCATGGTGCCCGGTAAGGTTTTGCGTTCCATGAAAATGTTGTCGCGCTTGTCGATAAACACATCGACCGTCATGTTGAAAGCGTCCCACAACAGTAAGTCGATTCCCCAGTTCTGTTTCACGGCGCTTTCCCACACCAGTCCGGTCGATCCGAGTACGTTTTCGGTTGCGCCGGTATAATAACTCGGCACATCCCCGTAATAATAACCGGTTGTGGGGACGCTAACCGTTGTCAGATAGGGAAAACGGGTGTTGTCGTTGATCTGGTCGTTGCCGACCAAACCCATGGAATAGCGCAATTTCAGCATATTGACAAAGGGAAAATGATCCTTTACATACTGATAGTTGGACAACACATATCCCAAAGCCACAGAGGGGAAGAAACCGAAACGCTGTCCTTTCGGAAAATTTTCCGAACCGTTGTACCCAAAATTGCCTTCAATGAAGTAAATATCGTCGTAAGAATAGGTCAGTCTTCCGGCAACCCCCTGATTCCTTTTGGGGATGGACAGAAGTTCATCGTGTCTGTCGGTACGCTGGTAATCCTTTTGCTGATACAGGGCTAAAACTCCGACACGGTGTTTTTCCTTGAAGATTTTGTCGTAGTTAATCTTTGCTTCGGCATAAATCGTGCGGATTCCGTAGGACGAACTGGAAAAAGACATGGGAGTTGCCACCACCGTTTTGGTGGTCATCAGTTCGCCGGTTTGCCAGTTGCGGTCAACGGCCATGTACAGGTCGGGCATCTTGTAGCGACGGGTCACATGGTTGTTGAAATTGTCGAACGACAGGGTGCCCGTCACTTTTATCCCGTCCAGCAACATGCTTAAATCCTGTTCGATATTCAATACGGATTCAATCGTATTGTCGCGGTTGGTCTGGTATCCCGTTTCGTTAAGCAGTACCGTCGGGGATGTTCCATTGTCGCTACCGTAGGAAGCGAACTGTCCGTTAGAGTACATGACGGGCACCAGCATGGGCGTGATGTTTGCTACAGCCCCCCAAATGGTTTGCGTTTCGCCTATGCCCGGACGGTTTTGATCGACTAATTTTGCCGACAGCAGCAGACTGACTTTGGTATATTTGGTCACATCCACGTCGATATTGCTGCGAAAGGAATACTGGTTGCGCCGGACGTTGGAATGATACCGTTTCATGCCGGTTTGCTTGTATATGGCGTCGTTAGTGCGGTAATACCCGCTCATGAAGTATCTCGCCAATTTTCCGCCGCCGGAAATATTGACATTCCCTTCCACCGCATAAACCTGCTTTCTCAGAATCTCTTTCTGCCAATTGACGTCGGGATACAAATCGGGATCCATACCGTATTTGATGATGTCGAATGTTTCGGAGGAATATATCGGGAGATCGCCGCGTACTACCCTTGCTTCATTGGCCAGTACGGAATAATCGTAAGCGCCGAGGTATTCGGGCAAGCGCGGAAGGGTTTCCAGACTGGTTTTCATATCGGCATTGATTTTTACTTTTCCTTCTTCGCCGCGTTTGGTGTTGATGATAATCACGCCATTGGCGCCCCTCGCCCCGTAGATAGCGGTTGCCGTAGCGTCTTTCAGCACCGAGAAACTTTCGATATCCTGTGGCGCCAGGTCGTTCAATCCCGTCGTTCCCCTGTCGATACCGTCAATCAAGACCAGTGCGCTGCTTCCGCCGCCAAAGGTGCTGATACCGCGTATCCAAAATTCAGACACATCCGACCCCGGTTCACCGCTGCTTTGTATGCCGATCAAGCCGGCAATGCGTCCTGCCAGCGTATTGGATACGGAAGTAACGCTGCCCAACTGAAGCTCGGACGCCTTGACCTGCGAAATGGCGCCTACCACGCTTACCTTGCGCTGGGTGCCATATCCTACGATAGATACCTCCTCGATTTGTTGGGAGCTCTCTTCCATCGACACGTTGATGGTTTGCGCCGCCGCCGCTCCTATCGTGATTTCCTGAGTGGCATAGCCTACAAAGGAGAAAACCAGCACGGAATTGGGCGCTACCGTAATACTGTATTGCCCGTTGACGTCGCTTGTCACGCCGCCGGTGGTATTTTTCTGATAAATATTCACCCCGGGCAGCGTTTCGTTGTTCGGATCGGTAACGACTCCTTTTACCTTCACCGTTGTCGGTTGCGCAGATGCAAAGGAAACCGTTACCAGACACAGAACGGATATAATAAATTTACGTATGTTCATGTTATTTAATATTAAATGATTACTGAATAGAGATGCAACGCACTACATAATTATAGGTATCCGCCACATATATCAAACCGTCGAAAGTGGCGGTAATATCATACGGCCGGTTGAAAAGCGCTTCTTCCGGTTTTCCGTCGCGATATCCCGATACGGCTGATCCGGCCGGCGGCCCTGCGAATATGGTACAGTTGAGCAGCGGATCCACCTTCCACACGCAATGGAATTTCTGGTCGCAGATATAGACATTACCTTCGTGGTCGGCGCCCAAGCCGCACAAAGTGCCTAACTGTGCATCGCGTCCGTTGCCTTCCTTTGAAGTGGACGATACAATGCCTGTGCCGATGATCCATTCCATGTCGTCCCAAGTGATCCAGGGGGTTGTCCTGCCGACAGGAGTATAATTAGGATCAAAGCGCATGATGCGTCCCGAAGCCTCCAGCGAAAGATACATTTTGCGGTCTACCTTATTGTAAACCATGTGCGAATATTGTCCCGTCGGAATACTCTGTCCTATCAATTCCACCTTTTTGTTTTGCTGGTGTACCCGCACAAAACGTTCACCACTTTGGCTCATCATATAGACGTAAGTATCGTCGGCAGCCAGAGCGCATGCGTCAAAATCGCCGAAGATACGGTTGTTGTCCTCTCCTATCTGGTCATAAAACACCTCCTCCGTCATATAATTGCTTTCCTTGCTAAGGCTGCGGAACAACATGGGACGTTGCGCCTTCCAACGCTCCATCACATAAAAATGGCTAAACTGTTCATTAAGTGTGCAACTCCAAGGCACTACCACATTCATCGCAGTGGTCATCCTGTTGTCTTTTGTGGAGAGTAGCCGGATACGCGCTCCGCTTTGGTCGTCGGCTATCAACACATTGCCAACGTCGTCCACCGCTACTTTTGCCGGACGATAGAAGGTGGCTTCCAAGGCAGGACCATCGACAGGCGGATTGGTGGATGTGTTCCACGTTCCGGCAACGGTGGTTACCGTGGATCTGATAATATACTGGAATTGAACGCCTTCCAACACGCCCTCCTTGCCGTCCACTTCCACCTTGATGGTAGAATATTCGCCGGGTTGCTTGGGAACCAGCGCATAAACGGCATTGTCCTGTACTTTCATCATCAAGGCTTCTTTGTTGTTGAAATACACCTTGACTTTCGACGGATCATTGCCGAAGTTCTCGCCGCTGATCACTACTTTTGTGCCCAAGCCTCCTTTTTTCGGCCCGATACCGTTCACCACAATACCTTTGCCGGGGTCGTGCGGCCTGTCATACTCATTTACCGTGCCGGTATCATTATTGCAACCGGCAATCAACACTGCAATCAATGCCGACAAAGTCACATTGCTTGCTTTTGTCATCCTTTGATCACAGGATAACATACGTCCTAAAAGTTTAAAAAAAGTTTTCATCTGATTTATTTTTTATTTTTATTTATATGATTATTTTGATTATTTTGATTATTTTAATTTGGATTTAAATTGAGAATCAATCATGGAGGGGCTTTATTCATTATCGAATATATTCTTCCGAAGTATATTTTGTTTCCGGATTTGCTTTTTCTCGTACGGTTGATCGCCTGCTCAAGGAAAATATTCCTTAATTCGATAACCAACCTCCTATTAAGACATGAAATATTCCTTAAAAAGTCAGATGGGAGAAAATGTCTTTTTTTTATTTTTTCGGATCCGATTCGATGAAGAATGGTTCCTATCCTCGTTGGGAATTTTTCCGAACAATCAACATGGTTAAAATAAGAAAGGGAAGAATATTGGCCGACACCGGAAAACCGGAATAACGAAATGGGGCGAAGCCCAAAATCCATCTCATGCAAAAACATGTGATGGCTATTTGTAATTTCGGATTTTTTTTTATCACGCGCGTATGCGCGCGCGCGCATATCAGTATTTTTTATCTCATGTAAGTCTCTCTCTCTCTCTCTCTCTCTCTCTCACTCTCTCTCTCTCTCTCTCTCTCTCTCTCTCTCTCTCTCTCTCTCTCTCTCTCTCTCTCTCTCTCTAACTGCTTTAGACTGGCTTATTATCAGGCTGTTAGCTGCGTTATTTGCCGCTTTAACGGTGTTTACCGCAAATCGTGTGCCAAAGCCTTTTGAGGTTTTGCCTGCTTGGGGATTCCCAAAGTTCGCGCAGTAACAATATGAAGTTAAACAGCTCATAATAACACTTTTTTATCTCTACATACAATGAAATTTAACTCTTACATCTAAAAAAAATATTTTTATACAATGGTGCATAAAGTGCATAAATAACGTTCGCGTTTGCCCATAGCTCGCCTGTCGGGGCATAATTCCCATTTTTTTGCAGTAGCGATATGGAGTAAAACA
>JAIRLS010000160.1 GCA_031259205.1 Bacteroidales bacterium
ATGCTTTTTGCCTCGACTTCGATGCTTTTTGCCTCGACTTCGATGTTATTTGCTCCGACTTCGATGTAATTTGCTTCGACTTCGGAGTAATGACAATGCGACAATTTGAAATGCACCCGAATGGAATTGGCTTTTTACGAACAACTTCCTGTTATTGCAGTAAGTCCGGCCGCAGTCGTTGCGTTCGTTCTACGGATTGTTCAAATTTCCATTGTTCGATGGCCGCGGTGTTTCCCTGTAAGAGTATTTCCGGCGTTTTCCACCCGTTAAACTCGGCGGGGCGCGTGTACACCGGCGGAGCTAACAGTCCGTCCTGAAAGGAGTCGGTGAGGGCTGAACTTTCGTCGCCCATAGCGCCGGGAAGAAGCCGGATAACGGCGTCGCAGATCACGGCGGCTGCAAGTTCCCCTCCGGTGAGGACGTAATCGCCGATGGAAATTTCCTTGGTAATCAGGTGTTCGCGAATACGATGATCCACGCCTTTGTAATGTCCGCACAGAATCATGATGTTACCCAGCGTGGACAGCCGGTTGGCTTCTTTCTGGCCGAAGCGGGTCCCGTCCGGCGAGGTGTAAATCACTTCGTCGTAGCTACGACGGCTTTTCAGGTCGTCGATGATACGGAACACCGGTTCGATCATCATCACCATACCGGCGTCGCCGCCGAAAGCGTAATCGTCTACCCTGCGATGCCTGTCTGTAGCGTAATCCCGGATATTGTGCACTACCACGTCCGCTATGCCTTTGGCTCTTGCTCTCCCAATAATGGAATGCCCCAATGGACTGTCCAATAAATCGGGTACAACCGTAAGAATATCTATTCGTATCATCTGTCAAAGGTAATTCCTTTTTCTCAATAAAAAAACGAACAACCCCGGTTTGCAGATGATACCGGCGGGAAAGGGCATGTAGCAGGGAGGGACAGACCTTCCGTCGCTCAATGCTTCGTTACTCTATCCATTTCACCCATTTACGACTATTGTCGTATCCGGAGGTCACTACGGTTTCGATGAATTGCAGGCCTCGCACGCCGTCATTGACGTTGGGGAAGTCGAGCCATTCCGCTTCGGGCGTTTCGCCGGCTGATTTTGCCTGAACGGTACGGGCGAAGTTGCGGTAGATGTTGGCGAACGATTCGATAAATCCTTCCGGATGGCCGGCCGGCGTGCGGGTATAGTACAGAGCGTTTGCACTCAAATATCCGTTGTTGCCCACATCAATCAGTTCCACTGGTTTGTTGCTCCATTTTACCGTCAGAATGTTGGGATTCATCTGTTTCCATTCGACGCCTCCTTTCTCTCCATACACGCGGATGGAGAGGGCATTGGCTTCTCCTGCCGCTATTTGCGAGGCCATAAGCACGCCTGTGGCGCCGTTTTCGTAGCGCAACAGGGCGGCGCCGTCGTCATCGATCGGTCGTCCCGGGACGAAGGCTTTGATTTCGGCACAGAGTTCGGTTACTTTCAGCCCTGTGATGTATTCGGCCAAATGCCAGGCATGAGTGCCTATGTCGCCCATGGCGCCTGCTTTCCCCGAACGTTTGGGATCGGTGCGCCATCCGGCATTGTTTCCGCCTTCCAGTTCGATGCGCGTGGAGAGCCATCCCTGCGGATATTCGACGTATACTTTGCGGATGTTGCCGAAATCGCCGCGTGCAATACGGGTTTTGGCTTCCTTCACTGCCGGATAACCGGAATATACGTGTGTAAGCGCAAGTACAAGCCCTGTTTCGGCTACTTTGGCCTGCAACTGTTTTGCCTGTTCGAGGCTGAAGGTCATCGGCTTGTCCAACACTACGTGAAAACCCCGTTCCAACGCCATCATTGCCGGCTCGAAATGCAGGAAGTTCGGCGTTACGATGCTGACAAAATCCATCCGTTCGTTTTCGGGAAACTGTGCTTCTTTTTCAAACATTTCCCGATAGTTTGTGTAAATACGGTTGTCCGGCAGGTAGTACGACCGTCCCGACGACAGGGATACGGCAGGATCAACACTGAAACATCCGCACACAAGTTCACACTGATTATCAATAAATGCCGCCATGCGGTGGATAGCTCCGATAAAGGCGTCGCTTCCGCCGCCGACCATACCCATTCTAAGTTTTCTTTTTTTCATGAGATAAATTATTTTAAATATTTAACAAATTGATTTTACACTTCGATTATGCCTGTTCCCATTGCGTTCTCAAAAGAGCGACGGCGGCCGGAACGGTTTCTTCCCGATTGCCTTCCGTGCCACATTCGAAACTGACGTAATACGGATAGTTCAGTTCTTTGAGCGCCCTGAATCCGTCCGTATAATTATCGGCGTCGCCGTCTTCGCCCGGCATTTTCCGGCGTTTCCGGCTGGCAATGTGGACGTGTTTCAGGTATTTCCCGGCGGACATGAAAGCGCCGTAGTCGCTGGTTTCTTCCCATGTCATGTGCCAGAAGTCGCCCAGACAGGTGATACCGGCGTTGTCCGTATCCCTGCATATTGCGGCGGCGTCTGCCAAGAGTCGCAGGAACCATGCTTCGCGGCGGTTCAGCGGTTCCAGAATCAGAGTGGTGTTGTGCGCCACGGCAAAGTCGCCCAGTTCTTTCAACTCTTCAAGCAGGATTTCCCGTGCCTGAGGCATCGCGAGGGAAGGTTGCTGTCCGTTAAATCCCGGCACCAAAATCATTCCTACCGACCCCAATTCACCGGCCGCCGCTAATATTTCCTTGGAACTTTCCATACATTCTTTCCGGTGTTCTTCTTCTTCGGCAATCAGCCATCCGGAAAAACCGGCGCAAATAGCGCTTAGCTTGATATTCCTTCCGTTCAGCGCCTGCCGGATCTCGTTTACACGTCCCGCAAGACCTCTACCGCCCGGCTCAAAACCCGTAATCCCCAATTTCTCCATGAAATCAAGTTTTTCATTCAAATTTGCGCCCGGTGCAATACCTTCCTGAAAGGAGAGGTTAAGCGGCGCATTGTTTTTAGGCGTCGAAGCGGTGCATGAACCGGTGAAAACGCCTGTGCCTGCTGCTCCTGTTATAAGAGCCGCTCTTTTAATAAAATCCCGTCTGTTTGTATCCATAATCCAAATATTTGTGGTTAATTTTCGGACAAAAATAATAAAAAAATGTTATCTTTTTTATTTTTCATAAAAAAAAATCACTACTGACCGACAAACTTGAAAATTTGTCGATTAATTCTTTTTTTGAGGTGCTATTGGTCAGTAGACTGTTCCATCCGTGTTTTGTTTCCCGCTTTCTTCCCATCCATTTTAAAAGTTCTGAAAGAACTTGATTTTCATAACCGCCGGTCAGC
>JAIRLS010000332.1 GCA_031259205.1 Bacteroidales bacterium
AGCCTGATAGGTGGCTTTATCCTCCGCATAAACGACCGGCAGTATGATGCAAGCCTGTCGTCGAGCCTGCAACGAATCAAAAAAGAAATGGTAAAAAATTGAAAGCAAATGATTTGTACTTTGAGATGCGAGATGCGAGATGCGGCTGAAAATCACAATTGTAAATGAACCTGAGTTTGGGATAAGAAAAAGTTTTCCATTCTAAAAATCAACGGATTAATTCGCCGTAAGCGATACCTGTCAATAGAAAACGAATCCTACACGCACCTTAGATGGTACGTAGGACATTCACGGTATATATCCTAACGGACAAAATCGTTCATTGTCATGGTCTTCTATTGATATGCAAGCCGTAAACGGCTATTTCTTTTCCCTAACTCACGTTAAATGGTACTAAATCAACTTCCTGTTATAATCATACAACATATTATTTTTCAAATGATTAATCTATATAATTGGGACATTTATTTCATCACACTTACAATGGAAAAATCCAACGATTGGCCACATCCTATTTCCGGCGTTAAAGACAAAGATTTTTTCTTATTCCGGATTACCGGGTATTTTTCATAGCGCTTCAAAAAAAAAGATTTGGCCACTTATTGTTTTTATTAAAAAAAACCGTACCTTTGCGCACCGTTTTAAAAAGTAATTATAGCAAAAAAAAATCGTACTTTATGCCGACAATACAGCAGTTAGTAAGAAAAGGAAGGAGTAAGCTGGTGGACAAGAGCAAAGCTCCTGCATTGGATTCTTGTCCGCAACGCAGGGGTGTGTGCGTGCGCGTTTATACAACCACGCCCAAAAAACCTAATTCGGCCATGCGCAAGGTAGCCCGTGTGAAATTGGTTAATCAAAAAGAAGTAAACGCTTATATTCCGGGCGAAGGTCACAATTTGCAGGAACACTCCATAGTATTGATTCGCGGAGGCAGAGTGAAAGACCTTCCGGGAGTCCGTTACCACATTATTCGCGGTGCATTGGATACATCGGGAGTCGAAGGGCGGTTGGCAAGCCGGTCGCTTTATGGCGCCAAACGTCCGAAAAAAGGCGCTCCTGCCGCCAAAGCCAAAGGAAAGAAATAATAATTGAAAATTGATAATTGATAAAATAATAATAGGAATCAATGCGTAAAACGAGCCCTAAAAAACGAATCATTTTGCCCGACCCCATGTACAAAGACAAAGAGGTTACAAGGTTTGTCAATAATCTGATGCTGGACGGTAAAAAATCCATTGCTTTTAATATTTTCTATGACGCCATCAAATTGGTAGAAGAGAAAGCAAAGGAAGACGACAAAACAGCTTTGGATATATGGCGTAAAGCGCTGGAAAATGTAACCCCGCAGGTGGAAGTGAAAGGCCGCCGTGTAGGAGGAGCTACATTTCAGGTGCCGATGGAAGTGCGTCCCGGCCGGAAAGTATCGGTAAGCATGAAAAACCTGATCAAATTTGCCAGAAAACGGACAGGTAAATCCATGAGCGAAAAACTTGCCGCCGAAATTTTGGCGGCATACAAAGAAGAAGGTGGCGCCTTCAAACGTAAGGAAGAGATGCACAGGACAGCCGAAGCCAACCGCGCTTTCTCGCATTTCCGCTTTTAATGCAGAAAAAGAGGAGTAATAAATTGAATGAGTAAAGATCTAAAATTTACCAGAAATATCGGTATCATGGCGCACATCGACGCCGGAAAAACCACTACCTCCGAAAGAATTTTATTCTATACGGGAGTCAATTACAAGATTGGTGAAGTACACGACGGCGCCGCTACTATGGACTGGATGGTGCAGGAACAGGAGCGAGGTATTACGATCACTTCCGCCGCTACCTCATGCCGGTGGAAATATCACGACCAAATATACCACATTAATTTGATAGACACACCGGGACATGTCGATTTTACGGTCGAGGTGGAACGTTCGTTGCGTATTCTCGACGGAACAGTTGCACTTTTCTGTGCCGTAGGAGGAGTAGAACCGCAATCCGAAACCGTGTGGCGGCAAGCGGAAAAATACGGCGTACCCCGTATCGGATTTGTCAATAAAATGGATCGTTCGGGCGCCGATTTTTTTGGAGTCGTCAATCAAGTACGCGAACGATTGAAATCCAATCCCATCCCCTTAGTCATTCCCATCGGATCGGAAGAAAAATTTCAAGGAATAGTCGATTTGATAACCTTCAAGGCGGTTTACTGGAAAGATGACAAAGGGCAAGATATTCAGGTAACCGACATTTCCGCCGATTTGATAGAAGAGGCGACCGAATGGCGCAACAAGATGATAGAAGCGGTAGCCGAAACCGATGACATACTGATGGAAAAATTTTTCGACGATCCCGACACCATCACCGAAGAAGAACTGAAAACAGGCATTCGCAAAGCCGTCATTGCACAAACCATAGTGCCGATGCTCTGTGGCTCGGCCTTTAAAAACAAAGGCGTTCAGAACTTGCTCGATGCCGTAGCCGCTTACCTGCCCAGCCCACTGGACAAAGGAAGCGTAACAGGTCTTCAGCCTGACACCGATAAAGAAATCATCCGCAAGCCCGAAGATACGGAACCACTAACGGCATTGGCATTCAAAGTCGCTACCGATCCCTATGTCGGGCGATTGGTCTTCATCCGTGTGTATGCGGGCGTGCTGAACAGCGGCTCTTACGTGCTCAACACCCGTTCGGGCAAAAAAGAACGCATCTCGCGTCTTTTCCAAATGCATTCCAACAAGCAGAATCCGATCGAAAATTGCGGAGCAGGCGATATATGCGCCGCCGTCGGCTTGAAAGACCTGCGCACAGGCGATACCCTGTGTTCTCCCGAACACCCCATCGTGTTGGAATCCATGACCTTCCCCGATCCTGTGATCGGCGTCGCCGTGGAACCCAAGACGCAAGCCGACATGGACAAGCTCGGCGTCGCGCTTTCCAAACTGGCAGAAGAAGATCCGACATTTCAGGTACGTACGGATCCCGACTCCGGACAAACCATCATCAACGGGATGGGCGAGCTTCATCTCGAAATCATCCTCGACCGTCTGCGCCGCGAATTTAAGGTCGAATGTAATCAGGGCGAACCTCAAGTAGCCTACAAGGAAGCTATCACAGCCGCTTACCAGCACCGCGAAGTATTCAAAAAACAGACGGGAGGTCGCGGCAAATTCGCAGACATCATCGTTCGGGTGGAACCTGCCGAAGAAAGTGTCGGCGGATTACAGTTTGTGGATGAAGTAAAAGGCGGAAATGTCCCCAAGGAGTACATCCCCGCAGTGGAAAAAGGTTTCAAGGAAGCCTTGCAAAACGGCGTTCTGGCAGGCTTCTCGCTCAACAGTCTGAAAGTAACCCTGCTGGACGGCTCGTTCCATCCGGTAGATTCCGATGCGCTTTCATTTGAAATCTGTGCCAAACAAGCCTTCCGCGAAGCATGTAAACACGCCAAGCCGATTTTGCTGGAACCGATCATGTCGGTAGAAGTAGTTACCCCCGAAGAATACATGGGCGACGTCATCGGCGACTTCAACAAGCGACGCGGGCAGATCACCGGAATGGAAGAACGCGGAGGCGCACGAGTAGTGAAATGCAAAGTGCCCCTCTCGGAAATGTTCGGATACGTAACGGTACTGAGAACCATCACTTCCGGACGCGCCACCTCTACAATGGAATTTTCACACTATAGCCCGTTGCCCGACAATATTGCCAAAGAGGTAATCAAATCGGTAAAAGGTATTGACAGTTAAATATTTTAAAAATAATTTTATCCCATCATCATTCATAAATATGAGCCAAAAGATTAGAATCAAACTTAAGTCTTACGACCATAATCTGGTGGACAAATCGGCTGAAAAAATCGTAAAAACAGTCAAAATGACAGGCGCTTCCGTAAGCGGGCCTATTCCTTTGCCCACTCACAAGCGTATCTTTACGGTGAACCGTTCTACCTTTGTCAATAAAAAAGCAAGGGAACAGTTCGAACTGTCCGCTTTCATGCGTCTGATGGACATTTACAGTTCCACGCCCAAAACCATTGACGCGCTGATGAAACTGGAACTGCCCAGCGGCGTAGAAGTCGAAATCAAAGTGTAAGCGACGCCGTTTTTTCATCCGACTAAAATACTAAAGATGAAAAGTTACCGGAAAGAATTGTGGTTCAACGTACCGTCAAGGCGCGGATTAGTCAATATCACGCCTGAGGTGAAGGCATGTCTTGCCGAAAGCGGTATTACGGAAGGACTGGCGCTGGTAAACGCCATGCACATCACCGCAAGCGTATTTATCAACGACGACGAAAGCGGATTGCACCACGACATCGACGTCTGGCTCGAAAAATTGGCGCCCGAAAAGCCTTATCACAACTATCGACACAATGGCTATGAAGACAACGCCGACGCGCACCTGAAACGATCGGTCATGGGACGCGAAGTGGTAGTCGCCGTCACCGGCGGCGAACTGGATTTCGGCCCGTGGGAACAAATTTTCTACGGCGAATTTGATGGAAAACGGCGCAAAAGAGTGCTGGTTAAAATCATCGGCGAATAATTTTCAACTCGAATTCAATTAATATCCACATTTTAAATTTAAAAATTATGCCTCGTATTATCAAACTATGTATTATTGCAGCATCCGTATGGGGATGTTCGCAACAGACCGATTTTTCGGCTGTCGAACGCGGGTTCGTCACTCCGCCGGACAGCATTCGCATCGGCGTTTACTGGTACTGGATCAACGACAATATCTCGAAAGAAGGCGTCGTGAAAGACCTCCATGCCATGAAACAGGCCGGCATCACCCGCGCTTCCATCGGCAGCGATATTTTCAGCGGAAATTTTCCCTTAGGCAAAGTGAAAGTATTGAGCGACGAATGGTACGACATATTACACACCGCGATGAAAACCGCCGGCGAACTGGACATCCACATCGGATTATTCAATTGCCCCGGCTGGAGCCAGTCGGGAGGGCCGTGGGTTAAACCCGAAGAGGCCATGCGTTATCTGGCGTTCTCCGAAACGCGAGTCGCAGGGCCGGCAAAGGTCTCGCTGAAACTGCCGCAACCCAAAGATTTCTTTCAGGATGTGAAAGTGATCGCCATCCCTGTCGCCAACCATTACATGGAGCGACTTTCCGACACGTCCGGCGCCCGTATTGCCCTGTCCGATGCGGGAATGAAAGCACAACCGGCGCAACATCCTGCGAAATATATACTTCCGGAAGGAGAGTCATCCATAAGCATCGTTCTTTCTAAGGAGCAGACCGCCCGTTCGCTGTTGATACACCCTGCCGGCGTATTTTACGCAGAGGTGGAAATTCAGGCAAAAGAGGGCGACGCCTTCCGTACGGTAAAACAGTTCAAAGCCAATCGCACCAATCTTGCCCTCAATGTAGGCTTTGAGCCGCTGGCGCCGGTGGCAGTCACTTTTCCCGAAACACGTTCGAACGAATACCGCATCATCTTCCGCAAAGCAAGAAAAGGCAGCGCCATACAGGATCTGAACCTGTCGGCTACTCCGATCGTGGAACGTTATGCCGAAAAAACACTGGCCAAAATGTTTCCCGAACCCCTCCCCTACTGGCATGACTACCTGTGGGATAAACAGGCGGAACTGAAAGAGGTACAACCCGCAACGCCTCAGCAAGTGCTGGATATTTCCCGGTATATGTCGGCAGACGGCCTTTTGACATGGGAAGTACCTGAAGGCGAATGGATCGTCATGCGCACCGGCATGGCGCTTACCAACGTTACCAACGCCCCCGCTTCTGAAGAAGGCAGGGGACTTGAAGTAGATAAAATGAGTAAAAAACACATAGAAGCGCATTTCGACGGATTTCTCGGTAAGATTCTGGAACGGATTCCTGCCGAAGACCGCCGTTCCTTCAAAATCGTTGTTGAAGACAGTTATGAAACCGGAGGACAGAATTTTACCGACGGGTTCATAGACGAGTTCAGTCAAAAATACGGATATGATCCGACGCTCTATCTGCCGGTTTTCGGTGGACACGTCATAGGCAGCCCCGATTTGTCCGACCGCTTCCTGTGGGATGTTCGCCGGCTGGTAGCCGATAAGGTGTCCTACGATTATGTGGGCGGCCTGCGCGAAGTCAGCCATCGGCACGGTTTGACTACATGGCTGGAAAACTACGGACACTGGGGCTTCCCGGGCGAATTTCTGCAATATGGCGGCCAATCCGACGAAATAGGCGGTGAATTTTGGAGCGAAGGCTCACTGGGCGACATTGAAAACCGTGCCGCTTCGTCATGCGCTCATATCTACGGGAAAGGCAAAGTATGGTCGGAATCCTTCACCAGCGGCGGAAACGCCTACGGCCGTTATCCCGCCTTAATGAAACGCCGCGGCGACTGGTCGTTTACCGAAGGCATCAACAGCACCCTCCTGCATCTTTATATTCAACAGCCCTACGACAACATCTATCCGGGCGTAGATGCAGGGTTCGGCAATGAGTTTAACCGGAAAAACACATGGTTCGGCCATATAGACCTGTTCACCACCTACCTCAAACGTTGCAATTTCATGTTACAGCAAGGCTTGAACGTTGCCGACGCAGCCTATTTTATCGGCGAGGACGCTCCGAAAATGACCGGCATTCGCGATCCGGAACTCCCGAAAGGTTATTCCTTCGACTACATCAATGCCGAAGTCATCCTCCGTGACCTTTCGGTGAAAGACGGACAACTTGTCCTGCCGCACGGCACTTCCTACCGTATTCTGGTATTGCCCCCGCTGGAAACCATGACGCCCGAAGTACTGCAAAAAATCGAACAGTTAATCTCTGCCGGCGCGGTGGTGTTGGGAACGCCCCCAAACCGTTCGCCCAGTATGCAGGGCTATCCGGACGCCGACCGACAAGTGCGCGAAATGGCAGAGAAAATATGGGGCAACGATCCCTCCGTTCGACAGCGCAACTACGGAAAAGGCATGATATTGAACAGTATGACCATGGAAGAAGCGCTCGCTCTCATCAAAGTAATCCCCGACTTTGTGTCGGACAATGACGCCGTACTGTACAATCACCGCACCCTCGACGGAAAAGAAATCTATTTTTTGAGCAACCAAAGAGAACAACCCATCCATATTCGTGCGGAATTTCGCGTGAAAGGGCTACAACCCGAACTCTGGGACGCCGTTACCGGCGAAATCCGGCCGTTGCCGGCTTTTGAACAGACAGCGGAAACCACCATTATTCCCCTGCAATTGGATGCCATTGGCAGCGCGCTGATCGTTTTCAGGCAAAAAGGCAGTCCTGCCGCAAAAGATATAGCCGCCAACTTCCCCGAACCGGAAATTATAGCAACCGTAAGCGCTCCCTATGAAGTCCTCTTCAAAACGGACACGACGAATCACACCGCCGTATTTACGGAATTGAAAGACTGGTCGCAGTCCGATGACAAACAAATACGCTACTTCTCCGGAACAGCCGTTTATACCACGCAACTGTCCATCGACAACCTTCCGGAAAACAAAACGCTATACCTTGATTTGGGAAAAGTCGTCGCCATGGCCAAAGTAAAAGTGAACGGCGCTTACGCCGGCGGCGCATGGACGTCGCCATACAGGGTAAACATAACAGAGCATCTCCGCCAAGGCGAAAATACATTGGAAATAGAGATCGCCAACACATGGAAAAACCGTCTGATAGGCGATATGCAACTGCCCGAAAAAGACCGGACAGTAAAAAGCCTGCACAGCGGATGGAAAGCCGACAGTCCGTTACAGGAATCGGGACTGCTGGGGCCGGTGAAAGTAATCGGTTTTGACTGGTAAACCCCATACCCTATCCATCTTTATCTAAAGAGGCTGTTTCAAAAGACGGGACAGCCTCTTTTTGTGCGCTTCTCCGGAAGGGGCGCAAAAGGGATTTACACCGAGAAACGTTGGTTAATTTTTTTATTGAGGTGCTATGAAAAACAATTCTTCTGACCTCCAATATAGCGCGAATGCGCGAATGTACGAATGCGCGAATGTAGAGACGCACGGCGTGCGTCTAAAATCGTTTTGGAGAATGCGGAACGTCCTGAAAGGACTTTTAAGAGGAAAGGGAAGAAAGAGGGAAACAAAACACGGATGAAACACTCCACTGACCCATAGCGCCTCAAAAAAAGAATGAACCACGTATTGTCGAAATCAGGAAAAAGCATACGCTTAGAACGATTGAACAGCACGTACGATGTTTGCCCGGTCACGATAGCCATTGCAGGCATGGCCACTGTCGGAGGATAATACCCATGCCCGTGGATACGCACCCGTG
>JAIRLS010000106.1 GCA_031259205.1 Bacteroidales bacterium
TTTTATTTTATGGATAATCAACTTCTTTCGTTTTGTACGCCTCGTTTTTATCTGTGCAAATCCACATCATCTGCGTCATCTGCGTGCTTTTGAGACGCCCCCTTATGAAAATCAAGTCCCTCCGGGACTTTTAAGAGGGATGGGAAGAAAGCGGGAAACAAAACACCAATGAAACAGTCCACTGATTCATAGCGCCTCAATAAAAGAGGTAGCCCCAATTTTACCGGACAGGAGTGATTTTTTTCAAAATATTTTTTTCGGAGATATGCTTTGTCCCGTAAATTCGGTATTTTTGCCGTTCGACAAAAAAAGTAAATGGAAGATACGTACAGGCATAAGGGATTGCGCAGATTATTAGTGGAAGAGATTGCCGGAAAGGGAATTACCGACGAAAAGGTGCTGGAGGCGATAGGAAAAGTACCGCGTCACGCCTTTATCCGCGACAGTGCGCTGATCCAATTTGCCTATCAGGATCAGGCGTTTCCGATAGGAGCGGGTCAAACGATTTCCCAACCTTATACGGTTGCTTTCCAAACTCAACTCCTTCAAGTGAACTCATTCGACAAGATACTGGAAATAGGAACAGGTTCCGGTTATCAGGCGGCCATACTTTGCGAAATGGGCGCACGGGTATATACCATTGAACGGCAACGGGAGCTTCATGTCAAAGCGCAACAATTGCTTGGAAAAATGGGCTACAAACTGCATTTTTATTATGGCGACGGGTATGCAGGACTACCCGCCTATGCGCCTTTTGACAAAATTCTGGTAACGGCAGGAGCAGATAAAATACCCGACACGCTTGTGCAACAACTTAAGACCGGCGGCCGGATGGTTATTCCCGTCGGCAACAGCGAGCAGCAAAAAATGATTTTGATAGAAAAAATATCGGAAACAGAAACGACCGTAACGCAACATGGAACATTTGCCTTTGTGCCGTTTCTAAAAGGGAAAGCCTGAAAGACAGGCTCTCATTGATTTATTTACGGGAAAAATCGTCGGAAACGCTCAGTCTTTTTCTGCCTCTTGCCCTGCGGGCAGACAATATTTTACGCCCCGATGCGGTAGACATCCTTTCCCTAAACCCGTGCTTATTCTTTTTCTTCCTGTTGGAAGGCTGAAACGTTCTTTTCATGATCAGATATATATTTTATATATTATATTGTATTATCAAAACGAGGCGCAAAGATAAATGCAATTTATGAAAATTGCAAAATTTTGTAAAAAAAATGAGGCGCATGGATTTAAACCGGCGATGTAACTTTTTCATCATTAGTCTTGTATACGCCTATCCACCGGGATTATTTCCAAAACTCGTAGTAATTGAACCATTGTTCGGGATATTTTTTGATAATGGTTTCCAGTTCTCCGGCAAACGCCGTTGCATAAAGAGCGGCTTTCTCCTTTTTGGCGGAGGTTTCGACAAGTTCGGGGTTGATCGGCCTCACATAAATATGGTATCCGGAAAGACTTTCTTTCATCACAAAAATAGCTATTACCGGCACGTTAAACTGCACCGCCATCATGAAAGCGCCTGTCGGAAAATCGGCTTTCCCCTCCAAAAAAGGACATTCGACAGATCTTTCGCTGCCGAAAATCCTGTCGCAGTGCATACTTATCACCTCCCCCTTCGACAAAGCGTCATTCACGGCGAAAACATGCGATAAATCATTGTTTACGGGAATCAAAGAGATATGATTTTTATGCAGCGCTCTGGCTCTGTTTTTCATAATTTCCGCTGTTTCGCCGCCATATACCAGCGTGTGGATTATTTTCCGGTCTTGTTTCAGCAGGTATCCGCTCAGTTCGAAATTGCCGGTATGCGAACTGGCAATAATGAATCCTTTTTTGCCGGCAATCAGTTCTTTAAAATAATCATTCCCGGTGAATTGCAGGGAAAAATTCTGTTTTCCGGAATACACGGAAAACCTGTCCAAAAGACACTGTCCGAAAAGGAAATGGTTGCGGTAGGTTTTACAAAAAGCCTTGAACGGGGAGCAACGAAAATGTTTCCTGAAATATCCGTACACAGGCCGGTATCCCTGTGGCCTGAACAGCATATAGAACGGGATTACCGGCGCCATCACCGCATAGAGCGTCTTTACGCCGACCATGCGGAACAGCAGCAACAAAGCTTTCTGTCCCAAAGCGCTGCCGCCGGTCACTCCTGCCCATTTCCGCCGATGATTTGCAGACATCTTTTTGCCCGGGCCGAAATTTACCGGTCGCCTACTTTGGATTCAATATAATCATAGAAATCATTCAGCGTTGAAACATTTACCATCTCTTCGGGATTGATTTTAAACTTGAAATTGCGTTCTACGATTACTACAATATCAACAAAATCTAAACTGTCGATACCCAGATCATTTTTCAACCGAGCTTCAGAAGCAATTTTTTCCGCTTCGATTTCCAGTTCCTCGATTAAAAATTCATTTACGATTTTGATAATTTCCTCTCTTTTCATTTATTTATGAAATTGTTACTTATTATTTATTTTTTTTATCACCAAAGCATTATTTGTTCCGCCGAATCCGAAGGAATT
This sequence comes from Bacteroidales bacterium, assembly GCA_031259205.1. Taxonomy (GTDB): domain Bacteria; phylum Bacteroidota; class Bacteroidia; order Bacteroidales; family UBA4181; genus JAIRLS01. The sequence goes on from JAIRLS010000106.1 coordinate 2,546, forward strand.
GGACAGAAACACGTCGATTTTTTTATCCAGCCGTTGGGAAACAATGTTCAGTTTGGCAGAATATTCATCCGGCTGTTCAAAATTTTTGTTGGGGGCGACAAATGAATGTTGCATCATGATGAGCGAATAGATGATTTCGCTGGCGCCTGCCATCCAACATTCGTGTCCTGTCATGGATTTGGTAGAACTGACAGGTGTCCGGCACGATCCGAATACGCGGTCGATAGCGATCGCTTCAAAAGCGTCGCCTTGCGGGGTAGAGGTTGCGTGGGCATTGATATAGTCGATATCTTTTACGGTCAATCCGGCGTCGTTCAAGGCGCGCATGATGGCTATAACGCTGCCGGCGTCGCTGGGCTGGGAGAGATTGGCGCCGTTGGACGAGAAACCGTATCCTGCCACTTCCGCCAAAATGGGCGCTCCGCGTTGGACGGCATGTTCGTATTCTTCCAGTATGAGACTGGCCGCTCCGCCGCTGGGTACCAGCCCGTCGCGGGAAGCGTCGAAGGGACGCGAGGCTTTCTCAGGCTCGTCCATACGGACGGAGAACGCGCTTAGGGCGTCGAAGCTGCCCATGGAGTATGCGTTGGTTTCCTGTGCGCCGCCGCAAAGCACTATATCCTGCAACCCGTCGCGAATGAAGATGTAACCCAACCCAATGGCGTGCGATCCGCTTGCACATGCTGCGCTAATGGTCATATTGACGCCTCTCAGCTTGAAAATGGTGGACAGGTTCATCGTCACCGTTGAATTCATCGAACGGAAAATGGCTTCGGAACCCAACAGCATGGTGTCTTTTTTGGCGGCAACGGTATCGTTGGCTTCGATGACTGCCTTTGCCGATGAATCGTTGCCGTAAAAAATGCCTGTTTCGTTTTTATCAAGATAATCCGGGTCTATTTGTGCATTTTTCAAGGCTTCGAGCGTTGCTACGTAGGCATATTCGCCCTGTTCGGACAGGCTGATGCGGGCGCGCCTGTCCAACATGCCTTTCAAGGAAGGACGCTCTACAATGCCCGTCAATAACGAGCGGAATCCGTAGTTTTTGCGTTCCGCATCCACACCTATGCCGGACTTACCTTCATAGAGCGATTCTCTTACTTCATCCAGATTTTTCCCAATGCAGGAGTAAATCCCCGTACCTGTAATGACCACACGTCTTTTCATTGATCCAAACCGTTATTTTAAATTTAAATTTTGAGTTTTAAGATATTTTTCGATAATCGCTATTTCCTGATATTTGGGAGTATCGTCCACAAAAACAGGCACCATCGCGCGTACTTCGTCGTATATTTTGCCTGTGGTTCCCGACAGGGAATCCCTTATACGAAGGCAATCAACCGCTTGCACCAGCGCTATCAGATGGATTGCCATTACTTGAAAGCCGTTTTCCACTATGCGTTTGCAGAGCAAGGCGGCGTTGGTGCCCATGCTTACGATGTCCTGATTGTCGTTGTTGTTCGGAATGCTGTGAACATACATGGGATTGGAAAGCGTTTGGCTTTCCGCCGTGGTGGAAGTGGCTGTAAACTGAGCCGCCTGTAAGCCGTAGTTCAACCCTAATACTCCCAGATTGACGAACGGCGGCAGTATCTCGTTTATTTTGTCGTGAAAGATATAGTTCATTTGTCTTTCGGCAAGCATGGTAAGTTTGGCGACGGCTATTTTCAGCTTGTCCATTTCAAAAGAAACGTAGTCGCCGTGGAAGTTTCCTCCGTGGTAAACGGAGGCCGTTTCGGGATCCACAACAGGGTTGTCGTCCACCGAATTAAGCTCGGCAACAAGCACTTTTTCCGCATTGTCCAGTACGTCCAGTACGGGGCCCAGCACCTGCGGCACGCACCGTAGCGAATAATAGGGCTGTACCTTGTGATCCAGCACACGACCGTGAGGTTTGCAGTAGAGCATCTTTTCCCGCTGCATGAAACATTGGCTTCCGGCGGATATTTGCCGCATCCACGCTGCGATGGTTTGCTGCCCCCGGTGGTCTTTCAGGCTGTTGAGCGTTTCCGACATAAAATCGTCGTAGGAAGATACGATTTCGTTTATCAGGACGGAGGCCGCCGTAGCCCATTCGAGCAGCCTTCGCGCGTAAATCAGGTTCACCAGCCCGATGCCGGTCATCACCGCCGTACCGTTGGTGATCGCCAGCCCCTCGCGCAGGTACATCTGCAAGGGCTGTATGCCACATTCTTTCAACACTTCCGCAGCGGGACGCCGTTGTCCGTTATATGACACTTCGCCTTCCCCGATCAACGCCAGCGCAATGTGCGCCAATTGCACCAGATCGCCGCTGGCTCCGACGCTCCCATGCTCGGGAACGACAGGACAAATATTCCGATTGATAAATTGCTGCAATGTTTCGATGACTTGTATATGCACGCCGGATTTTCCGCGAAGAAAGGTTTGCATACGCGCTATCATGGCCGCTTTCACATAAAGATCGGGCAAAGGCTTGCCGGCTCCGGCAGAATGACTGCGAATAATGTTGTACTGTAACCGGCAGAGGGCAGCATCTTCGATACGGTATTGCGCCATAGGGCCAAAACCGGTATTGATTCCGTAAATGATTTTATCTGACGCAAACTGTCGCAAGAAATCGAAACAGGTTTTCACCCGAAACTCTTCTTCCGAAGATAAGGTAATAGGTTGATTGTCGAATAATATATTTTTAAACTGTCTTATTTGTAACATTATCAAAATACTGCTGAAAATTTCCGCGCAAAGTTAGTAAAAAAAATAAAAAAAAATCACGGATGAGATAAATTAGACTAAATCTTTTTTTGAGACGCTATGAAAAATAGGTTCTTCTGCCCTCCGCGAAAGGGAGAAAGAGGGACATCGTTGTGTTCCTTCTGCGACTTCTTGTTTTTTTTTTAACCACAAAGGGCACGAAGTTTCACGAAGTTTTTTTTGTCTTCATCTGTACCCGTTACAGGCCTATGGATAGGAACCGAAACCACCGGTGGAACAGCTCCCGGACTGACAGCGCTTCAAAAAAGATGTCGCCGAAAATTCAACGATGGGTTATTTCCCATTTCGGCGTTAACGACAAAGATTTTTTTCATTTTCCGGGTTGCCGGATATTTTTTTTAGCCAAAATTAATTTTTTTTGTGATTATTAATAAAATTATCATTAATTTTGGCGCGAAAATATCGTATGGCAAAAATAAAGTATAGATATAATCCGGAATTACTAAGTTTCGATAAAGTGAGCACCAACTGGAGGGACGTGCTGAAACGGGCGATATTGTTCCTTGTCAGTTCATTGATGCTGGGCATTGTATATTTTGTCTTTTTATCTTCGTTTTTCACCTCTCCCAAGCAATTAAAAGTGTTGCAGGAATTAGACCGCATGACGTTCAATTATAAGATTCTCATTCAGCGGGTAGATCAGATGACGAAAATTCTGAACGGGATGGAGCAGCGGGACGATAACATCTATCGGACGGTATATGAATTGGATCCTGTCCCCCAGTCCATCCGTCAGGCCGGTTTCGGCGGAGTAAACCGCTACGAGGTACTTAACGGGTACGAACATTCGGAATTGATGATTCAGGTCAATCAGAAAGTGGACAAGTTAGCCAAACAGGTGTACATCCAGTCCAAATCCTACGACGAACTCATCGAACGCGCCAGAAATCAGGAACAGATGCTGGCTGCACGTCCCGCTATCCAGCCGATCGACAACAAAGACCTCACCCGGACTGCTTCCGGCTTCGGCATGAGATTTCATCCCATATATAAGGTATGGAGGTTTCATAACGGCATGGACTTTACGGCTCCCACCGGCACGGATATCTATGTAACCGGCGACGGTGTGGTCACGCAGGTAGGTTTTTCGGGCGGTTTCGGCAACCGTGTGGTGGTAGACCACGGATTTGGCTACAAAACCATTTATGCGCACATGAGTAAATTTGCCGTTAAAGCGGGAGACGTCGTCAAACGGGGACAGGTAGTCGGTTTCGTAGGAAGTACGGGAGATTCCACAGCCCCCCATCTGCACTACGAAGTACACAAAAACAACACAGTGGTAAATCCGATGTATTATTATAATGACGATCTTTCTCCGGAAGAATTTGCGCTGATGGTGGAGTTGTCCAATTCCGGGGAAGTGTATGAATCAAAACGATAGCCGATGCCGTACAGAAGGATTCCTAACACGGATACCGCCCGGCTGAAAGCCTTGAATCGGGCGTATGCCAAAGGGAAAGAACTGCCTCCCTTCAAGTTGGCTTTTTCTCAGGTAAGTTTTAACCGTATACAGGCTTTTCTGACCTCCTTCGAGTCCACCGTACGGCTGTACCGGAACACCCAGTCCAACACCATTCTTAAAAACAGGGAATATCCGGTACATTTCAAAAAAGCCAAATTGTATATTTCGCACTTTATTCAGGTGATGAACATGGCCATAGCGCGAGGGGAACTGTCCCCTTCCATCCGTGCGTTTTACGGGATAGCCGAAGACAACAACAAAGTACCCGCCATGCACAACGAAACAGACCTCATCAACTGGGGCGAACGAGTGATTGCCGGTGAAATGGAACGGATACGGAAAGGGATGAACCCTATCACCAACCCCACCATAGCAGTGGTAAAAGTCCGCTACGAACAGTTCCTTGAAACATACCGGACAAAGGAAATCAGCAAAAAAAGCAATGTCAGGATTCAGAATGACGTTGCATCACTGCGCGAACAAGCCGACGACATCATCCTGAACATCTGGAACGAAATAGAAGCCTATTTTTCGGAACTTGAAGAAGATGAAATGCGGCGCAACTGTATGGAATACGGCGTAGTGTACGTGTATCGCAAAGGGGAGCGGGAGCGAGAGCGGCAATCCTAAAAAAAAAATAAAAAAAGGCTTGGCTACAATTTATGCAACCAAACCTCGTTCCATAACCAAACCTCATTGATTATTACTATGACGGAAAAAACGAAAAACGTTGCGTTGTCACCGTCATTTTTTAAAAAAATTTTTCTCTACAAAAAAAAAATGATAAATTTGTAACTTTATTCCTTACTAAAGGAATATTTATTTTATTGATAATTATATTTTTAGTCTACCATGAAATTTCTTGCATCAAGTTTAGAATTGCTAAATCATTTACAGGCAATCGGTAAAGTCATCAACAGCAAAAATACTTTGCCGATATTGGACAATTTTTTGTTCAAATTAGAAGGTAATACTTTGGAAATCACGGCGTCGGATTTGGAAACCACCCTGATTACCAGAATGACGCTGGCCAATGTGTCGGAAGAAGGCGCTATCGCTATTCCTGCGCGATTTATTGTTGAATATCTGAGTAAGTTTGCAGACCAGCCACTGACATTCAACATCAATACCGAAACGTTTGCCATTCAAATAATTTCGGAAACCGGCGAGTCGAATATCGTAGGATATGCAGCGGATGATTTTCCTCAACTTCCGGAATTAAAGTCGGATATGGTTACTTCCTTGCAGATGCCGGCCGAAGCGGCGCTGCACGGTATCTCCAAAACCATTTTCGCTACCGGCGACGACGAATATCGTCCGGTGATGAATGGCGTCTTCTTCGAATTAAACCCAGACAACGTCACCTTTGTGGCTTCCGATTCCCACCGGCTGGTACGTTACCGGAGAAACGACATCAAAGCGGAAAAAGCCGGCTCGTTCATCCTGCCCAAGAAACCCGCATCACTGCTGAAAGTCGTTCTGGCGAAGGAACCCAACGAAGTAGAGATATCCTTCGACGATAAAAACGCAATGTTCCGACTTTCCGACTATACCATGATCTGCCGGCTGGTAGAAGGAACGTTCCCGGCATACCATTCGGTAATCCCCACCGAGAATCCCAACAAAATGATCATCGACCGGGTGGATTTCCTGAACTCGTTACGGCGCGTGCAAATGTTTGCCAATCAAGCCACCAATCTGATGAAGATGGAACTGAAAAACAATCAAGTGACCGTTTTCGCGCAAGACCTTGATTTCTCCATTCAGTCGTACGACACGTTGAAAAGCCAGTACGACGGTATGGAAATGAACATCGGATTCAAAGTCAATTTTCTTTCGGAACTGGTTTCCAACCTCTCTTCCACCAACATAATGGTGGAAATGTCCGATCCTTCGCGTGCCATCCTTGTGTTGCCGGTAGAAACGGATATCGAAGGCGAAGACATACTGATGCTGATCATGCCGATGACCGTTGGAGAATGAAACTTTCCCTAAAAAAATCGCTAATCATTTTCGACCTCGAAACAACGGGGATGAATATCGCTCAAGACCGGATTGTGGAATTATCCTACCTGAAAATTTTTCCCGACAGGCGGGAAGAATCCAAAACCTATCGCATCAATCCCACTGTTCCGATACCGGAAGAAGTTTCCGCCATCCACGGCATTCGCGATGAAGACGTGAAAAACGCACCCACCTTTAAGGAGATTGCCAAAACCCTGGTCGTTGCCTTCGAAGGTTGTGACTTTGCAGGATATAACTCCAACAAATTCGATTTGCCCTTGCTGGCGGAAGAATTTTTGCGAGCCGACGTAAAATTCGACCTGAAAAAACACAAGTTCATCGACGTGCAGGTGATTTTTTACAAACGCGAACAACGGACATTGTCTGCCGCCTATCGGTTCTACTGCGGAAAAGAACTGAACAATGCGCACAGTGCGGAAGTTGATGCACGCGCCACCTACGAAGTGCTGCAATCCCAACTCGACATGTACGACGACCTCCCGAACGACGTAGAGCGCCTGTCCGAATATTCGGCGCACACGAGAGCCGTCGACTTTGTGGGACGCATCATCCTGAACGACCAGAATGAAGAAATTTTCAACTTCGGAAAATATAAAAATCAAAAAGTAGCGGACATTCTGGAAAAAGACCCTTCCTTTTACTCATGGATGATGAACGGTGATTTTCCGCAATACACTAAAAATGTATTGACCAATCTCAAACTGAAATACCACAAAATGAAATGACATGCCCAAAAAAGTTGTTTTATCGAAAAACGCTCCTAAAGCAATCGGACCTTACAGTCAGGCGATAGAAGCCAACGGCATGCTGTTCGTTTCCGGACAGATACCCGTCAATCCGGCAACAGGCAAAATCGAAGGCCGCACCGTTGCGGAACAGACGGAACAAGTATTGCAAAACACCGGCGCTATCCTTTCCGCAGCAGGATACTCTTTTGCCGATGTAGTCAAATCGACCTGCCTGTTAGCCGACATGAAATATTTTCAGGACATGAACGCCGTCTATGCACGGTACTATCCGACCGACGCGCCGGCGCGGGCAGCGTTTGCCGTCAAAGAACTGCCCATGAACGCACTGGTAGAAATAGAAACTGTTGCCGTAAAATAATATGGACTGGATAAATGACCTGATCTGGGGAACAGGAATTGCACATTCCATACTGATACTGTCAATAGTGATTTCCGTCGGCATACTGTTTGGAAAAATAAAAATTTTCGGCGTTTCGCTTGGAATGACATTTGTCCTTTTCATGGGGATTTTCATGGGACATTTCGGATTCCGTATACACGACGATATCCTTCAATTTTTCAAGGATTTCGGCTTGATACTGTTCGTCTTCTCGGTAGGGATGCAGGTCGGCCCCGGATTTTTCTCTTCCTTCAAGAAAGGCGGCGTCACGCTGAACCTGCTGGCCGGAGCCGTTGTCTTGCTCGGAGTGCTTACGACCGTCGTTATCCGCTATTTCTCGCATCTCCCGATGTCCACATTGACAGGTATCATGTCGGGCGCAGTAACCAATACCCCAGGACTCGGCGCTGCACAACAGATATTCGGCGAACTGAAAAACGCATCGGACGATACCATCGCACTGGGCTATGCAGTAGCCTATCCGCTGGGCGTTGTCGGCATCATCCTGTCAATGCTGTTTGTCCGTTATGTTTTCCACGTCAATCTTGACAAAGAAACGGAACAAATCAACCTTCAACACAACGCCCAGACACATAGCGCAATGGCCATCTCATTAGTGGTGAAAAACCCGGCTATTTTCGACAAACCTATCGGACATTTGGCCGTTCTGTTGCGCCCAAGGGAATTTGTCATATCGCGAATCTGCTATTTTGAAGACAACCGGATAGACATCGTAAGAGCAGACACGCTCCTGCGAAAAGACGACAAGATATTCGTCATCACCACTGCCGACGATGCGGAAACCATCAAGACTTTCGTGGGCGAAGAAATACAAATGGACAGGAAACAGTGGATTCCCGCACAAAGCGAGTTTATCAGCCGCCGGATTGTAGTCACCAAGCCGGCGCTGAACGGGAAACGACTGGGCGACCTGCAATTCAGACAACTGCACGCCGTCAACATCACACGCCTCAACCGTTCGGGCGTTGATCTCGTGGCCAATCCCAACCTGACGCTCCAGTTAGGCGACCGCCTGACGGTTGTAGGCAGCGAACTTGGAGTGAACAAAGTGGCCGAAATGTTGGGCAATTCGTTGAAACGCCTGAATGAACCCAACCTGATCTCTATTTTTGTGGGCATCGGATTAGGCATTATCTTGGGCAGCATTCCTTTCCATTTTCCGGCCATCCCGCAACCGGTAAAACTCGGTCTGGCAGGAGGACCGCTGATCGTTGCCATTCTGATCAGCCGTTTCGGATACCGTTACAAACTGATTACCTACACTACGCAAAGCGCCAACCTGATGCTGCGCGAAGTCGGCATAGCCCTGTTTCTCGCCTGCGTGGGACTGGGCGCAGGAGAACATTTCGTATCCACCATCATCAACGAAGGCGGCTGGAGCTGGATGGCCTACGGTTTCATCATCACGCTACTGCCTCTGCTAATCGTAGGATGCGTCGGACGGCGTATCTATAAGTTGAATTATTTCACACTGATGGGATTGATGGCAGGAAGCACCACCGACCCGCCCGCGCTGGCTTATGCCAATATCACGGCGGGAAGCGACACCCCGGCCGTAAGTTATGCTACCGTTTATCCCCTCACCATGTTCCTGAGAGTCATCGCCGCCCAACTCATCATCCTGCTTTGCTATGCGTAAACCGGTGATTATAAACCTATTTATTCCATGCCGGTGATGACTTACGAACAAATCATGAGTGAACTGAAAAGCGGGCAATATCGCCCCATCTATTTCCTGATGGGCGAAGAGCCTTATTTTATCGACGCCATCACCGACTACATCGCGGAAAACGCGCTCCAAGAACACGAAAAAGCATTCAACCAGACGGTAATGTACGGAAAAGACGTTACCATATACCAGTTGATCGACGCGGCCAAACGCTTCCCGATGAGCGCTGCCCGCACGGTGATCATCGTCAGGGAAGCGCAAGACGTTACCGACCCGGACGACAAACGCACAAAAGGAAAGATGGATAAACTGCTGTTTTATGCCGAAAAACCGCTTAACTCCACCATTCTGGTGATCGCCTTCAAGTACAAAACACTGGATAAACGCACGAAACTGTACAAACAACTGGAAAAAACAGCCGTGCTGTTCGAATCGAAAAAAATATACGAAGACAAAATTCCTGCCTGGGTGAACCTCTACCTGTCCGAACACGGTTATACCATTGAACCGAAAGCGGCATTGCTGCTCACCGATTATCTGGGCAATGAATTGGGCAAAGTCGTCAACGAACTGAACAAGTTGATGATCGTCCTTTCCGGAGAAAATCTGAAAAAAATCACCCTCGACCATATCGAAAAAAACGTAGGAATCAGTAAGGAATACAATGTATTTGAACTTCAAAAAGCCTTAGGGGAAAAAAATATCCCGAAAGCAAACCGTATCGTACTTCATTTTTCCCAAAATCCGAAAGAAAATCCAATGGTAATGATTGTGGCTACGCTGTTCGGATTTTTTGAAAAACTGTTGAAATATAGTTATTTGTCCGATAAGTCGCAAGCCGCTTCCATTTTAAAAGTACACCCTTACTTTTTAAGGGATTATGAAATTGCAGCACGCAAATATCCTGCCGGCAAATTGGTAAAAATCATTTCTTTACTGCGAGAATACGACTTGAAATCAAAAGGGATAGGCAATTCTTCCACTCCCGACGGCGATTTGATGCGGGAAATGATATACAAAATCATGCATTGAGACGTTTAGAA
>JAIRLS010000153.1 GCA_031259205.1 Bacteroidales bacterium
GCCACGCTTTGTAGCGGTAATGCAGCCGGAAATGTTTTTTGCAACTGTTGCATTGCCATTTTTGGGTACCGTTACCTGTTTTGCCTTGCTTGACCAAATCCTTACTTTGGCAGTGAGGATATTGAATTTCTGTTGTGTGTATCATCCTGCTTTTTTTTTGCAAAGATACATAATTGTTCTGATAATTCAAGACATCACCCGTTATTTTCGCGACAGGCCGATTCCTTCAATATTTCGACGGCCTGTTCCAGATCATTTTTTCTGACTTGCAACTTCACTCCTCCGATGGCATTGGAATAAAAAGGATGCACCTGAACCGTCAGTTCATCGCGCACAAAACATTCGATTCCTTCCGATTCAAGCCGTCCCCGTATAATGGCGGCCTGCATCGGATAAGTAAACGTCTGCACGGTAATGAAAGGGTTGGCGTCCATGGCCTTCGTTTTTTTTATTCATTTTAATCCCTGCGGAAAGTTCTCTTTTGCCTGTTGGGAAAGTTCTTCCGCAAGCTGTTCCTGTTGATAGGCTTTTGCCAGATTCGGAATCATGTCGATCATGTATGATCTGAAACGTATTTCCTGCGAGATATCTCTGCTGGCCTGAAATTCCTGCGGGAAACTCAGATAGTATCTTAATTCCTGCTGTGCTGCTGCGAAGATCGTTTTTGCCAGTTGGTTTCCTTTTTCCGTAGCGCCTGCGGCGTAGTATTGTTCTACGAACATCACGTCGCTGTAATTGAAGGGCAACTGGTAGGTGGGAATCACTTCGAAAGCCCTGTCGACGACGGTGATGGCGGAGTCTTTTTTCCCTTCGGCGATCAGCGCGGCGGCCAGTTGTATGAAATTGCTGCGGAAGCGGGTGAGCAGGCGGATGCTGTTTTCTTCGAGATAGACGGTCGAATCGCCGATGTTGCCCCAGCGGAAACGGTTCATCATCTTATCATACAGTTTGTCGGCGTCGATACGGCCTGTTTCGTAACTGCTGGGGGTTTTGATGGGCGTCAGGCGGTAAGCCAGTCCGTCCATCTGGAAATAGTCGGACAGGTTCAGGTAGCTGTCCGACGGCACCGTGATGGCGAAATATACGGGGCGTTCCCAATTGTTGTTGGCCAGAATGTCGAGCACCATCATGGAGTTTTTGTAGATGCGTTCCGTTTTGCCGGTTTTTTCGCCTTTCAGCGTCCATTCGATGGTTGGGACGATCAGCGCCGAGTCTTTCGGGGCTACGGTTCCGTTGGCCAGCACTTTTTTCTTATCGACGGTGATTTTCAAGTTTTTGGCAGGGATAAAGTCCGACCATTGATCTTTCTGTACTCTTCTGATTTCTGCGCCCAGTTTTCCCGACCACAGGAAGCCGTCGGAAGCTACGACGCCTTTGGATTTGACGTCTTCGTTGCGTACAAAGTCCATTACTTCTTTCAGTTCAAGGTGTTGTCCATTGAACAGGTCGTCCACGTAGAGTACGTCGCGCACGCCGGAGGCGTACTGGTCGGGCGTCAGGGAGGAGGGCAGGGGGTCGGAATCGTAGGCTTTTCGCATCATTTGGTCGATGTACCAGTCGGCGGCCAGATAGCTGAGGTTCACCACACGGATGTCTTCTCTGATGCCTTCCACTTCCTGTGCGTACCATAGCGGGAAGGTGTCGTTGTCGCCGTTGGTGAAGATAATGGCGTTCGGATCGCAGGACATCAGGTAATTGTAGGCGAAGTCGCGGGCGGTATATCGTCCTGAGCGATCGTGGTCGTCCCAGTTTTCCTTGGCCATGATGCCGGGTACCAGCAACAGCAGGAGGAGTGAAACGAGCGCCGCTGCTGCCGCGCTTCGCATTTTTTGAGGAATAGCCTGCACGACTGCCATCACGCCCAGCCCTATCCATATCGCAAAGGCATAGAAGGAACCGGCATAGGCGTAATCGCGTTCGCGGGGCTGGATAGGAGTCTGATTCAGGTAAATCACAATAGCAATGCCCGTCATGAAGAAAAGCATCATGGCGACCCGGAAATTATTGCGGTCGCGCTGGTACTGGAATCCCATTCCTGCCAATCCCAGCAGAAGCGGGAGGAAATAGTAGGTGTTTCGTCCCCGGTTGTGCAGTGTTTTCGGCAAGTCCTGCGGCCCGAGGCGCGATTCGTCGATGGAGTTGATGCCCGAAAGCCAGTTGCCGTAGAGAGGGCCTCCGTGTCCCTGTATGTCATTCTGCCGTCCGACGAAATTCCACAGGAAATACCTGAAATACATCCATCCCAACTGGTAGGAGAAGAAGAATCGCAGGTTTTCGCCGAAGGTGGGCAGTTGCACCGTTTCATCCCTGTTGATTTTCACTTTACGTCCCTTGATTTTTCCCCATTCTTCATAGACGCGGACATGCTGCGGTTCGCGGCTGAACATGCGCGGGAAAATGGTGGTGGTGTTGTCGGCATAGACGTAATCCTGCTTGTTTCCCATTTCCACATAACGGTCGCCTTTTTTGGCATACAGCATCTGGCCTTCTTTTACGTCCACCGGAGGCGAGTTGTAGTAGGGGCCTGTTATCAGCGGACGGTCGCCGTACTGTACGCGATTGAGGTAATATTGCAGGGTAAAAAGGTTTTGCGGATTGTTCTGGTCCATGGGCGGTTCTACGGACGACCGTATGATGGTGGCGGCATAGGAACTGTAGCCGATGAGGATCATCGTCAGGTAGAGGATGATGTTGTTCAGTACAATCTTTTTGTGTTTGAGCGAATAGTACAGCCCTCCGATAATGCCTCCTGTCAGTAGTACGGCATAGGCAATTACGCCTGTGTTCATGGGGAGTCCGAAGTTTTTCACCAGCAACAGTTCGAACCATGCGGCTACCTGTATCACCCCCGGCACAATGACGTAAAGGATCACCAGCAACACGGCGGCGGAGAGCAACAGGGCGATGAGCGTGCCTTTTGTGGTGACGGGATATTTACGGTGGTAAATCACCAGTCCGATGGCCGGTATGGCCAGCAGGTTCAGCAGATGCACCCCGATGGAAAGCCCCATCAGATAGGCGATCAACACCAGCCAGCGTGTGGCATAACGTTGGTCGGCTTCATCTTCCCATCTCAGGATAGCCCAGAAAACCAAAGCCGTGAAAAGGGAGGAAAACGCATAGACCTCGCCTTCGACAGCCGAAAACCAGAAAGTATCCGAAAAGGTGTAAGCCAAAGCGCCCACTACCCCTGCTCCTATAACGGACAACGACTGTACGGGCGTCAGATCCTGCATTGTCCGACCGGTGATCCTGCGTCCGAGATGGGTGATCGTCCAAAAAAGCAACAAAATGGTGAAGCCGCTGCACAAAGCAGAAAAACCGTTGATCATCATGGCCACCAACTCAACATTACTCCCCGCCAAAAGAGTAAAAAGGCGCGTTACCAGCATGAAAAAAGGCGCTCCGGGAGGATGCCCTACTTCCAGTTTGTAGGAAGTGGATATGAACTCGCCACAATCCCAAAAACTTGCCGTCGGCTCTATGGTAAGCAGATATGTAACGGATGCAATGGCGAAAACACACCATCCGGTAATACTGTTGATTTTTTTGAAATTCATCGTACCCGTATCTTGATTTAAAAATTGAAACGACAAAATTAGATGAATAACTTAAGATTTCCAAACCTCCGGAAAGAAAAAAGGTGAAAAAACGGTTGGCCGTACAGCTACAATCTGACGGCATGAGGCTGTTGGTTTAAAATGATGAGAATATTAACCAAATACAGGTCTTTTTTCGGTTAATTCTTTTTTTGAGGTGCTATGAAAAACAATTCTTCTG
>JAIRLS010000159.1 GCA_031259205.1 Bacteroidales bacterium
ATGCGAAATTGCATATGTTTGCTAAAAAGACGCTGGGTGAACTGTTGGGTGGGAAGCAGATAGCTTCTTCGCCAAATACCGGCAATCATGTAAGGTCTCAAAGCAATATCCAGTATGCCAATCAACGGGATTATGATTTTGATGTAACCGGTATCACCGAAGCCAACGCAAAGGAAATGCAGCGCATCAAAGCCGACGCGGTGAAGAACGGCACTTTCATGAAAGCCCCCAACGGAAAGCCCACCAATCTCAATGAGCGTCAATGGCTGCAAGTGCGCACCGAAGCATTTAAAACGTGGTTTGGAGACTTGGAATTGAAACATAAAACAGTCAGTATTATAAAGGCTGCCCTCGCGCCCTTCAAAAACAATGCAGAGGCAAAACAGTGGGCTGTTGATAACGGTATTGTCGGAATTTTTAACAGCAGGGAGACGGGAGAATATGAAATCACAGCAAGTGCGATTGACAAATATTTACATACCAGCTCGGTAAGGAATAGCGAAAGCCGCGATGTGCATTATTCCGTATTGCGAATATTGCCCGAAGTGATAAATAATTCGGTTATTGGCGAAACGCATCTTGATTATCGGAAAAAAGGTGATATAAGAAGTAAAGAAAATGAGGTTAATCCTAATGTCAGGATACATCGTTTATATGGTGCAGTGACAATAGAGGGGGAAAATTACAGGGTAAAAACAACGCTAAAAGAGTACATTGATGTAAATCAAATATCAAAGCCATACACGTATGAAGTAACAAAGATAGAATTGATAGACGGGAAACTGGCTAATACCGAAAACGGCACCGACCCCAACGCCAATAACAATTCTATTTCTGCTGCAAAGTTACTAAATGGAGTTGAAAAATCCTACGAAAAAGGGAAATTTATTTTAGACGACCACTCAAAAGTCGTCGATGCCAACGGCGAGCCGCTGGCGGTTGCCCACAGTACGAACAGGGAATTTACCGTTTTCAAGAATAAACAGGAGAATGATAGCGGCTGGTTAGAAGCCGGTTATTATTTTTTTGGAGACAGAAGTTTGGATGGGCAATACGGCAAAAATGTAATAGAAACATTTTTAAATATCCGTAATCCGTACTATGCGACCGGCGAAGACATAAATAGATTGTCAGAACTTAATGATAATTCGGAAAGCACCGGCTTCACGGAAGAGTTAAGGCGGGAGAACTACGACGGTGTTTACTACAACGGCGACCTGAATCAGGAAATTGTCGCCTTCTCCCCTAACCAAATCAAATCCGCCACCGACAACAACGGGAATTTCGACAATGAAAGCGATGATATACGTTTTCAGTTTATCGGCGAACAGGGTGCGTCGGCTTTGGACAAAGCCGAAGAAGCCACTACCCGCATGGACAACCTCAATGTAGCGCGCCGAATGGAAGAAAAGTTCGGCGTAACGGAAAAGGAATGGAACAGCAAAACCGACAAACTCGACGAACGCCGCAAGATCAAACTTGCTACGGGTTGGGAGCGTGGAGCGGACGGGAAATGGCGGTATGAGATGCCGGATGTGGAATGGAACGACGGGTGGTATGACCTTGCGCAGAGGGGCGGAATGGATCGGCTGTCGGCCGTAGTGGAGAGCAGCGAACTGTTCAAAGCCTACCCCAGTCTGCATAATGTAGCCGTGATTCTTAGCGAAATGAGCGGGACGTTAGGGGCTGTAAATGACAAAGGAAATACTATCTCTCTAAACAATAATTACGTTGGCAAAGAAAACATGCTGCCTGTAATGGCACATGAAATACAGCACATCATTCAGCGTATGGAGGGTTTTGCGAGAGGCTCAAATCCGGATCAATTCGACAGAATCCCTACGGCAAAAGAGTACAATAAGGCTGCGACATTCAGATTCTTTTTAGATAAATGGATGGAGTCGAATGATATAAAGGCGCGCACGAATACATCGGCCATGAATAAAGCTATTGCAGATTATCTGCAATCGGATGCGGGGAAATTTTGGAACTATGATGAGGATATAACAGCTATAAAAAACCTTGCTTATGACAATAATCGTAAAAACTTGCTGAAATATAGGGATGAAGAAGCTAAAAATCCCTCTCTGCTTCCCCAAGAGCAATATATGCGTACCGCCGGTGAAGTCGAAGCCCGCAACGCCAGCCGCCGTATGGATATGACGGTGGAAGAGCGGCGTGCGTCGCTTGCTGCGGATACGGAAGATGTGGCGAGGGAAGACCAGCTTTTTATTTATGATGGCTTGGGAAATTCACCGGAAAGCAATAAATTTGCCGAAAATAACGAAGTGAACGGCAACGAAGAAAAGAAAAAGCGGATAGAGAAACTGCGCAACAGCAGCCCGATAGAGATTACCGGCGAGGAAATAACGCCGAGTGAGGACTTAAAGCAATACAAGGCTAATGCACTTGAGTATGGAAAATCTTTGCGCGGGGAGTATATTAATAAAGATACTGGCGAAAGAATAACATTGACTTCAAGTAAAGATAATGGCGGATTACATGAAATATTGCATCACGATTATAAAGATAAGGAACATTTACAGTCTATCGCTGCTATACCCCAAATAATTGAAAATTCTATTTTTATTGATGAAATAGAAAATACCAATCCGGACAGGCCAAATATAAAATTATTCAGGTACTACGCATCCGGGCTAAAGATAGGCGGCGTTGATTACACTGTAAAATCCGTCATATCGGAAACAACGGACGGGAACAGATACTATGACCATAAGCTGACGAGTATAGAAAAGGGTAAATTGATTGATTTAATAGATAAATCGCCTGACAACTCGCGCCGAATATCAAGTCAGCCTCTGTCGTCAGACGATTTACTTTCCGACCACAAAGATAAGCGATTATTTTCAATTCTCCAAACAAACAACAAAAAACCCGAAGAAAATTCACCCGAATCAGGTATCCGCTTCCACGCCGCCCCCACCGGAAACCCAACCCACCAAGCGGCCGGCGCAGAACTTGACGAAAAAATAAACAGT
>JAIRLS010000260.1 GCA_031259205.1 Bacteroidales bacterium
GGAAATTATGCCCGTTATTTTTTCTTCCAACTCCCAAACAAGATAAGTCTCTGCTCTTGCAAAATTGACCACGATGGCACAAAAGTATCCGACACATGTCTTGAAGCGGGTTTCAAAACCTTGTCGCATTTATTCACCGTCCTGCAAACGGCAGTAAAACCGATGATACAAACAATTTTCAACAATCTGCGTGCCTTTTTCAACGTTCTTTATCGTTATACATTTGTCGCGAGTTCTCAATATCCTGCATATTTTCCACTGCCCAGATTACAAGACTGTCAAGGTGTGGCAGAAGCGTATGTCCCGATTTGCTCAAACAGTATTCGACTCGTGGCGGCACTTCGGGGTATATTTTCCTGATAACCAGACCATCGGCTTCCAACGAGCGTAGCGTTACCGTCAACATTCGCTGGGAAATATCGCCAATAGACTTTTGGATGTCGCTGAAACGCATTGTTCCGTTGGCATTCAACGTTGTCAAGACTAACAACGACCACTTGTCGCCAAGCCTGCTGAGGATATCGCGAATGGGGCAAGTCCCCTCATGTAAAAATTTTTTCATTTTTTTTCGTCCTTATTGTACTAAAAATCAACATTGCTTACCTTTTTGTAACTTTATTATCAATAGGTTACCTCTTGCATAACAAAATTACTCATCGTACCTTTGCAGCGCAAAAGTAATAAAAATACTTTTGGGAATGAAATGATAATAGTAATGTTAAAAATTTAAAAACATGGCAAAAAAAGTTGCAGTATTAGCCGTAAACCCTGTAAACGGGGCTGGCTTATTTCAGTATCTGGAAACATTCTTTGAGAATGAAATTCCGTACAAAACATTTGCGGTAGCCGAAGCTGCGCAGATAAAGACAAATTCGGGCATCAGCTTGCAGGCTGATGACGTGGTTGCCAACCTGAAAGGCAAGGAAGATGAGTATGACGCGCTTGTTTTCGCCTGCGGGGACGCAATGCCCAAATTCGGAGAAAATGCAGGTAGTCCTTTCAATCAGGACATGCTGGCGGTCATCAAAACATTCGACGACAAAGGCAAGCTGCTGATTGGTCATTGCGCGGCGGCCTTACTGTTCGACAATCTCGGCATCGGAAAGGGAAAGCGAGTGGCTTTGCATCCGTTTATCAAATCGGTGGTAAAAGGCTGTATCGGAACGGACGAAAAAACGGTTATCGACGGTAATATCTACACCGTTCAAACCGAAAATGCTGTTTCGTTGCTCCTGCCCAATCTTCTGAAAGCGTTGAAGTAAAGACTGTACGAAACGAAACGTTCATGAGAAAGACGCAAGAAATAAAGCTTGCGTCTTTCTTTTTGTATAAACGAAGTTGATGACTCTTTTCCCCTATCTATCAACCGCAATCCATATCCAACAGAAGTTGTTTTTGATCCTATCTAAGAATACATTTATATCTTGAAGTCTTGGGCTTTCGTTCAATCGGAAGATTCCCCGGGTAAGTAATGTTTCTGGTTTAAACCGGATAAGGAGTTTTGGAAGGGAGGTAGAGGTACTATCTTCAGAGAGCAAAGAAATAGAAATGGTCGAAGTAGATGAAATGTAATGCTTGCTTTTTCAGAGATGGGGGCTTCGCTGTTGATTTTAACTCAACAGTATAATTACAGCCGCACTCCTCGCCTTTGTAGCGTTGGCGTTCTTTGATTATTCCCGACTTAACGCTTTTTTACATGAACATTTCGGACATTTCATAAACTTTTTGGGACAAAGATACAAATATATATTTAATTAGCAATCCCGGATTTCTCGATCTCCAAACCTGTTGCAAATCAGGACGTCGAGAAATTTCTCTTTTGAAACAGTTTTAAAATTTCAGGCAGCCATCTGAAGTATAAGGCAATGAAGAAAAAGATATTGAAACACCAGATCACGAGGACATTTACCCATAAGGTAGGAAAGGGGATGCCGAACAGGTTTTTTACCGGAGAGTAGAAATGGGCTTTCACAAAAGGATGTTCGGGATCTTTGTACACTTGATGATAATTCTGTAAAAGACGGTCGTTATACTCCACCAGCCGATAGATTTCGTTGCTGTTTTTTACTAAATCTGCCAGATTCTGGTTGAAATATTTTGCTTTCAGTGCAAGCCGTTCATTGCCGGACATGCCGGAGAGCAGCCGGTTTTTCCTATCCGACGCTTTGTTGTACATGACGCTGTAATAGAGATTGAGATGTTCCAGATAATTAGAGGTTTTGTCGAACAGTTCCGGCGACAGTTTTTGCTCTTTCCACTGATCGACATCCGGGAACAGTACCAGTTTTTGACGTGAATTTTCTATTCCTATTTCATTGGCGATTATGTTCAGGACAGTCTGTTGGGGCTGTTTGTCGCTTTCAAAGTCCGATTTTGCTTCTGCCAGCTTGTTTTTCATTTCCACCAGCCAGTAGTTTTTTCGAAATTCGGCGATGCTCATGGTTTTCTCGCAGGGGTAAACAGTCTGTTCGTAACGGTTGTTGACAAACTGTTCGATGGCCAGCGCCTCGAAAGCCCAGCGTGCTGTGATGATTTCGCCATACCACGGCACCGACGCCGGAACGGAGATGCTGGGGTTAATCTTTTCGAACCGTAGCAGCACGCCGCTGAACATCAGTTGCGGAATCACGATAAACGGGATGAGGATGTAAATAGTGACCACCGATTTGAAGGTATCGGAAATGATAAGGCCCATCATGTTGGCGCATGTCCATGCCGAGAACAGTACCAGCCAGTATGTGGCGGTCATGCCGACAATGCCGGTAATACTGTTCCCTGCCAGCACGAACAGGGCTGTCTGTATGGCAGACATGGCAAACAGCACTGTTATTTTTGAAAACAGGTAGCTGCCCCGGCTCAGATTGAGAAATGCTTCGCGTTTGAGGATCTTTCTGTCCTTAATGATTTCTTCGGCGCTTACCGACAGGCCGATGAATAGGGCAATCACCACAGCGATAAAAATATAGATGGGGACATTTTCGTTCAGTTCGAAACTGTAATCGCGTCCCACATCGTAATAACGGATAACGTAGGACAGCAGCAGCGCCAGCAGCGGAGCTTCCAGCATGCAAATCGCCATATACTGCGCATCGCTCAGTTTAGTGAGGATGTTGCGGGTGGCATAAACGACAAACTGACGCAGTCTGGAGGGCCTTTTCACTGATCCTGCCGGCAGTTCTTCGCAGAGTTGTATTTCCGAAACGTCGATGGCCGAGGCTTGGGGAAAGAGGCCGTACCATTCCTTGGGTGAAATGCGTCTTTTGTCGGTTGACAGCCCGTGTTCGTCGAGGACACGCGCCTCAACAATGTTGAATATCTGCTCCGGATTTACGTTGCCGCACTCCACACATTCGCTCGTATTGCGATTGGCCTGATGCGCCTGCGACTTGAAATAGAGGATCGAATCAACCGGATTGCCGTTATAAATCAGGTAACCGCCCTGATCGAGTACCAGCAGCCGGTCGAACATTTTGAAAATGTCTGATGAAGGCTGATGAATCACCACGAAAATCAGTTTCCCTTTTCGTGAAAGGTCTTTAAGCAGTACCATGATATTGTCCGAATCTCTGGAGGACAGGCCGGAAGTAGGTTCGTCGAGGAACAGGACAGCCGGTTGCCGGATCAGTTCCAGCGCTATATTGAGGCGTTTGCGTTGTCCGCCGCTGATTTTCTTGTTCAGCGACGAACCG
This sequence comes from Bacteroidales bacterium, assembly GCA_031259205.1. GTDB lineage: Bacteria > Bacteroidota > Bacteroidia > Bacteroidales > UBA4181 > JAIRLS01. The sequence goes on from JAIRLS010000260.1 coordinate 3,690, forward strand.
ACTTTCATGTCGCGGATCTCGTAAAGGCCGAGATCATTCAGTACGTCATTGGTGCGGGTGCGTATTTCTTCCTCGTTATACTGGCCGAAACACAGCTTGGCATTGTAGTACAGGTTTTGGTATACGGTCAGTTCCTCTATCAGCAGGTCGTCCTGTGCAACGTAACCGATGATGCCTTCTATCTGACGGCTCTGCTTGTGTATGTCGATGTTATTCAGCAGCACATGGCCTGAAGAAGGCTTGTACAGGCCGGTGAGAACGCTCAGTAAGGTTGATTTTCCGGCGCCGCTGCCACCCATGATGCCTGCTATGTTCCCTGAAAGGATTTCGAAACTGACCGGATGCAAGCCGACAGCGCCGGAATCGAAACGGTATTCTACCCGGTCGGCTTTGAAAAGCATCGGATTGTCCTGCGCCATGAGATAAAAACAGTTGACAATGTCGCTGTAGTACACAGGATTGATTTGCGGGTTTCTGATGCTGCTCCCATAGTTCAGGATGTAAATCTGTCCGGTTTCGATGGGCTGGCTGTTCAGATAAAGTTCTTTGTCGCCTTCGTAACGGCAGATGTACATATTGACGCTGGTAATGTGCAGTACTGCCACCGGCGTAGTGAGTCCTTCGCGGTAAAGCCGTTTACCGGTGCAGTTTACCGGTTCTTTTTTATCGTCAATCAGTAATAAATTAGGAGACTGGAGAATATACTCTACCGGAATCATTACGAATTGCAATAATTCCTGAAACTCGTTCTGTTCGATGAACAGAGCGGTGGCTATCGTTTCCACAAATTCCTGCTCAAATTCGGAAATAGTACTGACAGCGCCATGTCCCGTCTGAATAAAACTCAACAGCAACACCATCAACGCCACTTTATCTCTTTGCGTAAGTTCCTTATTAATCTGATCGCTGATCACCAGCAGTCTGACGGAGCTGGACGACGTACGCTTCTGATATTTGCTCTGATCTTTGTATTTTGCCTGATACAAATTATAGTAACCGTTGAATATCCTGATATATTCTTCAGCCAATTCCTGATTAAGCTGTTTGCGCAAAAAACCTTCAATAACCTTATGACGATCAACCCTGTCGCTGTCGTCAGGACGCGAAATAATCGCAAACAATTGCATTAGTGCCTTTAAAATCCTTTCACTCATGTGGATTTGATAATGTTTGCCGCAAATGTAATAGATTATTTTTAATTTTTCGCTATCCTGTAAAATAATCATGAATTGAAAACTGAAAAAAACCGGACAGTGTACTCAAGCCTGACAGCGCTTATCGGAACAATTCACAACTCATAATTCGTTTTTTTTGATGGTTTTATTTATCTTTGCACGAAAATTCAACGAATGAAACGACAAAGACATGAGCGAGGTGATTCTTAAAGCCTTGATGCAGTTATTTGCGTTAATTGTCAAGCAAGACAGCGGTGTGTTGACGGACGAAAGGCTGTACGTAGAGCATTTGCTGTCCCAATGGCTACACGAGGATTCGGCAGTCGAATACCTGAAGTTGTTTGACAGATACGCCGTTACTTCGTATGTGGGTGCGCCCGTTTCCGTAAAGGATTCCGTACGGGTGCTGAAAATTTGCCAGCAGATCAATGCTACACTCACCCAAAAACAGAAGACGGTGGTGCTGTTGCGGGCGCTCGAACTGCTCAGCGCTGTGCCGAAGTTTACCGAACGTCGCTTGTTTGTTGTCAATACGGTGGCCGAAGTCTTTAACTTTTCCGAAGAAGAATACCGTTGCATCAAAACTTTTGTAACCGGCCATACCGTCGAACAACTCGACATCGTCAATATGCTGATTTTCTCGGCCGCCGGCGAATGTCGACATGCAAAGCTGATCAGGAAGGATATAAAGGGAGTGCTGGCAGTGCTCCGTATCCCAAGCGTTGATCTGTATTTCGTACGGTGTATCGGGATGAAAACCGTCCGGCTCAACGGAAGGGAAGTAAACGAGCGACATGTCAGCCTTTTACCGGTAGGAAGCAATATCAGGTTCTTCCGAAGCACCCCCCTCTATTACGGCGATATCGTGGAATATTTTATTGAAGACGGATGGCGTGGAAAAATATCTTTTGAAGCGGAAAACATTCGCGTGGTATTCCCCAGCCGGAACATCGGGCTTCAAAACGTATCCTTTGCGGAAAGTCAGGGAAAACTGATCGGTATCATGGGCGCCAGCGGTTCGGGAAAAACCACCTTGCTGAATGTCCTGTGCGGTCTGGAAAAACCGACTTCCGGTAAAGCGCTTGTCAACGGTATCAACCTGCATGAACAAAAAGACCGGTTGAAAGGCGTCATAGGCTATATCCCGCAGGATGACCTGTTGATGGAAGATCTGACGGTTTTTGAAAACCTGTATTATACCGCACAGCTTTGCTTTCGCGACAAATCGCGCGAAGAACTGGAAACGCTGGTCGGCAAAACGCTCCGCAGCCTCGGACTGTACGATCATCGCAACCTGAAAGTCGGATCGGTAATGAACAAAACCATTAGCGGAGGACAGCGGAAACGCCTCAACATTGCGCTGGAGTTACTGCGGGAACCTTCCATCCTGTTTGTGGACGAGCCAACTTCCGGCCTGTCTTCCAGCGATTCGGAAAACGTGATGGATCTGATGGGCGAATTGGCGCGGAAAGGCAAACAAGTATTTGTGGTAATTCACCAGCCTTCGTCGGCCATTTTCAAAATGTTCGACAAAATTATCATCCTCGATACGGGAGGATACATGATTTACTACGGACATCCGGTCGAAGCGGTGATGTATTTCAAACGGCTGAGCGGGAAAATCAACTACGATACGGGCGAATGTCCCGCTTGCGGCAATGTGAACCCTGAACTGATGTTCAACATCATTGAGGAAAAAATAGTGGACGAATTAGGCCACTACACCAGTAAACGCAAAATATCGCCGGAACAGTGGGAAGCGCTTTTCCGGAAACAGCACGAACCGCCGGAAAAAGTGCAAATCGAAGAACTGCCTTCCGGAAAGATGACTATCCCGCACTGGTTCAAACAATGGCGCATTTACTTCACGCGCGATTTCCTCTCCAAAATCAGCAACCGGCAGTATCTCCTGCTTACCCTGCTCGAAGCGCCTCTGCTGGGCGTTATCCTGGCATACGTCATCCGCTACATTGCCGACCCGCTTTCCAGTGTATACATCTTCCGCGAAAATGAAAACATTCCCGTCTTCATTTTTATGAGCTTGATTGTCGCACTGTTCCTCGGTTTAATAGTAAGCGCGGAGGAAATATTCCGCGACCGCACGATCCTCAAACGCGAAGCCTTTCTCAACCTGAGCCGGTCAAGCTATCTGATGGCCAAGATATGTATCCTGACCGTTATTTCGGCCTTGCAGTGCCTTCTCTTTACCGCCATCGCCAACACTATCCTGGAAGTGAAAGACATGTACTTCTCCTATTGGCTGGCGTTGTTTTCCACGGCAGTGGCCGCCAACATTCTCGGACTGATCATTTCCAATTCGTTCAATTCGGCAGTGACCATCTACATCGTTATTCCACTGATCATGATTCCCATGATGGTGCTTAGCGGAGCGATGTTCGGTTTCGACAAACTCAACCGTCGCGTGGGCAACGTGGAAAAAGTGCCGATGATCGCCGAACTCATGATTACGCGATGGTCGTATGAAGCGCTGATGGTGCGCCAGTATAAGGACAACCGCTTCGAACGCTACTTTTACGACATAGAGAAAAGAGAAAGCATGGCGGATTTCAGGCAAGCGTACATTATCCCCGAACTGAAAACACGCTACGACCTTTGTGCAGAGGAACTTTCCGTCAAAGGGAAGGTGGAAACCAACGCCCGCGCCCTGCTGCTGCTGAAAACGGAGATAGAAAAAGAACTCGCTCTCAATCCCGAAGTGCAATTCGACCTCTCTTTGCTGGAACCGGACACTTTCGACACCAACGCTGCCGCCTTTCTCGAAAATTTCATCGAGGAAATGAACATATTCTACATGCAACAGTTTTCCTTGGCCAATCAGGAAAAGGAACAGCTCATCGCCTATATGCTGCAGCAAAACAAAAAAGCCTATACCAGCCTGAAAAACGCCTGTTACAACGACCATCTGGGCGAAATCGTAAAAAAAGTCTTTGAAAAAAACAAAATTCTGGAATACAACAACCGGTTGATACAGCAAACAGATCCCATTTATCAGGATCCGACGCCTTCCGGATTATTAAGTTTCCGAACCCATTTCTTCGCGCCGAGAAAACATTTTATGGGCGTTTTTTTCGACACTTACCGGTTTAACATCTGCATTATATGGTTTATTTCACTGATTTTTTACCTGATTCTGTATTTCAACCTGCTGGAAAAAGCCGTCAGGTTTCACAAAAAAATGGTCAAACGTAATCAAAATTTAAAATGAAAATCCATTCCGAAGGATACCTTATTATTGTTGTTGCTTTCCTGCTGCTGGCCGGTATGAATGTGTTGCTGCGCTGGCTGAATCCGTACGCATGGCTGAATATTGTCCTGTTTGCGGCGTCATTTCTTTTCTTTTGCCTGATTGTATGGTTTTTCCGCAATCCCGACCGTTCGCTGTCGCCCGACGCCCGCATGGTGTATGCACCCGCCGACGGCGAAATAGTGGCAGTTGAAGAAACGGAAGAAACGGAATATTTTCACGACAGGCGTATTCAGGTGTCGGTGTTCATGTCTCCTTTCAACGTGCATGTAAACCGTTATCCGGTCGGAGGCAAAATCACTTACGTGAAATATCATCCGGGCAAGTATCTGGTCGCGTGGCATCCCAAATCGTCGCTGCTGAACGAACGCTCTACCATAGTAGTGCGCACGGAAAACGGGCAGGAAGTGCTTTTCCGGCAAATCGCCGGCGCTGTGGCACGCCGGATCATAACCTATGCCAAAACAGGCGAACAGGCGGTACAGGGCAAAGATTGCGGGTTCATTCGCTTCGGCTCCCGCGTGGACATCTTTCTGCCGACAGACGCCGTCGTCAAAGTGAAGACAGGAGATGCCTCCGTCGGTAACCGCACGGTAATCGCCGAATGGTGAACGAAGTTCGTTACCGCTCGACAACTTAGAGTCCATTTTTCGCGGTCAGGGGGGCAATTTCCGGTTTGCGATATTCATACCGAGTCCGGTAAAAAAGTTCGGATAAAATTTAGTTTATGTGATAAATAACTGTTATCTTCGCAGCTATTAAAACTTATAACGGATTTACAATATGACCAGCAAACGTAATTTAATTATTTTTCTGACCGTGCTGCCACTCTTGACAACCTCATGCGGCAAACAGAAAGAACCCGCCAAATGGGTAAAATACGAAAACAATCCTATTTTGGGCGCCGGCGATTTGGGGGCGATCTTTGACCTGTCCCTGCTCAAAGACAGTGGCGTCTACAAGATGTATTGTTCATGGCGTTCCAGGGGAAGCCTTGCCCTGTCGGTCAGCGCCGACGGCAAACACTGGAGCGTGCCTCAGGTTATTCTTTCGCCCGACGGCGGGACGTATTGGGAGAAGGACGTCAACCGTCCGGGCATTATCAAAAAGGACGGCGTTTATCATCTGTGGTACACCGGCCAGACGCGCGACAGTTCGCTCATCGGTTACGCCACAGGCACGGATGGCGTCCACTTTACTCGCCAAAGCGCCGAGCCGGTATTGCAGCCCGAACTGCCCTGGGAGAAAGTCGCGGTGATGTGTCCGCATGTGAATTGGGACGAAGAAGAAGGCGTATTCAAAATGTGGTATTCCGGCGGCGAACAGTACGAACCGAACGCCATCGGCTACGCTACAAGCAAGGATGGCCTGCACTGGGAGAAACACGCCGGCAATCCTGTCTTTGTAGCCGACTCCGCCGGCAAATGGGAACAGCACAAGGTGACCGGAGCGCAGATCATCAAACGTGAAAACGATTATCTGATGTTCTACATCGGTTTCCACGACGAAGACTTTGCACAGATAGGCATGGCAAAATCACCCGACGGCGTCGGCAACTGGACACGCTACAAAGGCAATCCGATTATTTTCCCCGAACCCGGCGCATGGGATGCAAACGCATGTTACAAACCCTTTGCTATTCGGGAAAAAGACCGCTGGCTGCTCTGGTATAACGGAAGAAACGGCGCTCTGGAACAGATCGGTCTGGCTGTCTTCAATGATAAAGATTTGGGATTTTAAAGAAATGACAGTAATTAATGAAGATATGACAAAATTACAGACCAAGGTAAAAACAGGCGTTATTGTATTAACCGTATGGATTACATTTCCTACCGTTGCTGTTTCTCAAAAAACGGATAATATGAATTTTGTCAGCGTTGACAAGTTGATGTTGATTGGACAGGGTTTTGCGGAAAGTCATGTAAAGTACGGAAGGCTTCCGGCCGCTATGGAAAAAGAATTCCGTCCGGAACTGCATTACTTGGGAACCAACAGCGCCGGCATTGCCGTACGCTTTTCGTCCAACAGCACGACAATCGCCGTCAGATGGACTGTTCGCAACGACAATACGATGAACCACATGGCGCCGACCGGTATCAAAGGGCTTGATTTATACTCGCTCGACAAGGGGAAATGGCATTATGCAGGCACGGCGAGACCCACGGGAAAAACCTCCGTCGGCATTGTCGTCCAAAATCTGTCCGGCGACATGAGGGACTACATTGCTTATTTTCCGTTGTACGATGGCGTGGAATCAGTGGAAATAGGCGTGGTACAGGATGCGGTCATCGGCAAACCTGTCGATAATCGCTTAACTAAGCGTCGGGAAGCAAAACCTGTCGTGTTTTACGGAACCAGCATCACACAGGGAGGATGTGCATCGCGTCCGGGGATGGCTTATCCGTCGATTTTGGGAAGAATGTTGAACAGGGAAACCGTCAACCTCGGATTTTCCGGCAACGGCAAACTGGATTTTTCACTCGCCGAAGCGATTAGCCGGATAGACGCCGAAGCAGTCGTTATCGACTGTCTGCCGAATAATACGGCGCAAACGGTGAGAGACAGCGCTTACCGTTTCATCACCCATATCGCCAAAGCGAAGCCGGCGATGAAAATATTCATGCTGGAAAATCCGGAATACCCTTCCGCACGGTTCAATCTGAAAGTACGGCAGAGAATTACGGAAATCAATAAGGAATGGAAGACGCTTTATTCCACACTAAAAAAAGAAGGTTTCCGGCAAATCGTTTACGTCAATGCGCACGGATTGACAGGCAGCGACGGAGAAGCTACCGTCGACGGCGTTCATTTCACCGACCTTGGTTTTCTTCGTTACGCGGAAGCATTATTCCCTTACTTGAAAAAATATTCGGTGAAGTAACTAAGGCGCTTTTCAAATTGTCGCATCATCATTACTTCAAAGTCGGAGCAAATTACCTCGAAGTCGAGGCAAATTACCTCGAAGTCGGACTGTTCCATCCGTGTTTTGTTTCCCGCTTTCTTCCCATCCCTCTTAAAAGTCCTGTCAGGACGTTCCGCATGCTCCAAAGCGGATTTAGACGCACGCCATGCGTCTCTACATTCGTGCTTTCAGGCGCACGCCGTGCTTTTAGACGCACGCCGTGCTTTTAGACGCACGCCGTGCGTCTCTACATTCGTGTATTCGTGGGGGGCAGAAGAATTGTTTTTCATAGCCCTCAAAAAAAGAATTAATCAAAAGATACGGTCTTCCCTCCTGCACATTTTATCTTATCTGACCTTGTCTTTTAGATGAAACCACAGTATAAAGTAATTGTTTTCAAATTAAGTATTATATTTGTGGCCTACATCACAATTATATG
>JAIRLS010000194.1 GCA_031259205.1 Bacteroidales bacterium
CCCGATTGGCTGACGGCATTGTTCTTATACTTAAACAAAGCCATTTCAAAAATGGAACTTCAAAACGCTTTTATTGAATATTCGCTTTTTTCAGGAAAACCAAAACCCGCTAATATCCATGAATTTAGAAAGACCGTAATAGAAATTGAAGCAAATATCATGCAAAATCACGAATCCGCTCAATGAACTGCTTTCTATGCAGGTTAAAATGTACATGATTTTTTTCAATCACACACAGGCGAAGAAAAATGGGTTCATTCTTTTTTGAGGCGCTATGGGTCAACGGACTGTTCCATCCGTATTTTATTTCCCGCTTTCTTCCCATCCCTCTTAAAAATCCTTTCAAGACTTGATTTTCATCACCGCCTGTCGTTGACATGCGGGAAAGGAGGCCTCCCGCAGCAGTGCGGCTGCCTGAATTTTCAATTCAGGCAGAATTCGCCTCTACATTTGTCCCTTTTGTCCCTTCTGTCCCCTTCGCCTCTACCTTCGCACTATAGTGGAGGTCAGAAGAATTGTTTTTCATAGCGCCCTAAAAAAGAATTAACCGAAAAATGTCCGGCAAAATTTATAGAAGAAAAATACAATAAAATTAGATTCGACCAACCGCCAACAAAAAATTGGGGCACACAAACGACTTTCCCCATCGCAATCTTTACAATCATTTGATTGCCGATGATATATAAATATCGCTATTCGTTTCATTTCCCTGCCCTTCTTTATGGGGTGATTTTGGCCAAGGTGGGTCAAGGTTTAAAAATACCATATTTATGTTATTTACATCCTGTTTTTCCGTTATATTTTTGCATTTTCTTTCATTCAATCGAATTAATGATGCATACTGATTTAAAACATAATGTTTCCTGTTGTAGCGGCGTAATGTTGGCGTCGGGAAGATGTTATTTTTTCTCATAATGTACATTAATTTGGTAGACATAATTGGTTAAGTGGATATAATAAGTTTAATACATAATAATATTGAAGCGGAATACGGCGCAACGAACATGTTCAAGTATCCGTTTGTCAGACTGAGAAGTATTTTCGTCGGTATGTTGCTGACTGTTGCCGCGTTGTTGCAGGCGAATGTCGCTCACGGAGAGGTTTCGTCACCGCAGGGCGTGGTGGTGGCAGGCATTGTTACGGATGCGTCCGGAGAGCCGTTGCCGGGCGTAAACGTAGTGACGGAGGGCGGTACGCGCGGCGTAATAACCGATGCAAACGGGAAATATTCCATTACCGTTTCCAACAGCGATGCGGTACTTGTGTTTTCCTTTGTCGGATACGTTACACAGGAGGCGATAGTGGGCGATCAGGCGACCGTCAATATTTCGCTTCCGGAAGACGCCCGCCGGCTGGAGGAAGTAGTAGTGATCGGCTACGGAACGCAAAAGAGGAAGGAACTCACCGGCGCTGTTGTCTCCGTATCCAAGGCAGTGCTGGCGCATCCCGCCGTGTCGTTGGACGGGATGCTGGGCGGCGCTGTTGCGGGCGTTCACGTCACGCAGGTATCGGGGCAGCCCGGAGCGGGAACGTCCATCCGCATCCGCGGCGGAAATTCTGTTACCGCCAATAATGATCCGCTGTATGTGATTGACGGTTTCATCTTCTACAACGACCTTTCGTCGGTCAAAGCAGGACTTGGCGGCATCGAGAGCAGCCTTAACCCGCTGGCAGCCATCAATCCTGCGGATATTGAATCCGTCGAAATACTGAAAGACGTTTCGGCAACCGCCATCTACGGATCGCGCGGCGCGAACGGCGTTATCCTCGTTACCACCAAAAAAGGCGTTCGCGGCGCCGCGAACGTCAGCTACCAGTACGGGACGGGATGGAGCAAGCCGGCAAAACGGCTGGATTTGCTGAATGCCAACCAATGGGCGCGCATGCAAAAGGATTTTTTCCTCAACAAAGGCAAATACACCGACGAGCAAATCGAGCAACTCGGCGAAGGTTACGACTGGCAGGACGCCGTACTGCAAACAGGCGTTTCGCAAACGCACGAACTGTCTGTCAGCGGCGGAACAGACCAACTGCGTTACCTGCTGTCCGGCAACTACACCAACCGGAACGGGATCGTCCTCAATTCCGGCTTCGAACGGTTCAACGCGCGGTTGAATCTGGAAACGAACGTCACGGAACGTTTTACGGCAGGCGTCACCGCTACGGCAGGAAAGTCCGTGCAAAACAGCCTCACCACTTTTGAAGAAGTAAATTATAATTCCTCGCCTTACTCGGCAGGCATAGCCAATTCCCTGACTTACGCGCTGTACATGCCGCCGGTAGTGCCTGTTTATGACGGCGACGACTACAACTACAACAACCCGTTTGAATATGACTATCTGAGGCAAGGGAATCGCACGGCAAATCCGGTGTCCGACCTGAACAACAGTACAGGACAGACCATCCACATCAGCTTGCTGGGCAACGCCTTTGCGCGGTACAAACTCATCGACGGCCTGACGGCAAAAGTCAGCGCCGGAACGCTTATCAGCCATGCCACACAAAATTTCTTTGCCCCGTCCTACACCGCTCTCGGGCTGGAAAAAGAAGGCATAGGCGGTATCGGCGACAAACGGCAGGAGGTATTGCAAACGGAATATACGCTGACTTACGCCAGACAGCTCAACAAAGCGCATTTCATTGATCTGCTGGCAGGATATACCTGGCAGGATACCAAAACCAATTATGTCGTTCATCTGACCTCTCAATTTACCGACGAAACGCTGGGCGTGAATAATCTTGCGGATGGAGCAAAACCTTTCCCGCCCATTTCCGGAGCCGCCGAATCCAAACTTCATTCGCTGCTGGGGCGCGTCAACTATTCCCTCGTGGGACGCTACCACCTGACCGCCACCATCAGGGGCGACAAATCGACGCGCTTTGCCAAAAAACACCGCTGGGGATTCTTTCCTTCGGTGGGCGTGTCGTGGAACATCAACGAGGAGGCGTTCCTGAAAAGCGTCGAGGCGCTGAACGACCTGAAACTGCGCTTTACCGGCGGCACGGTCGGCAATCAGGAAATAGGCGACTACGAGTATGCGCAAACCTTCGTGGCAAGCAGCTACAACGGTGGAACGACGTACAGACCGAACAATCTCGGCAATAAGGGCCTGAAATGGGAAACTACCGTATCCTATAACGCCGGCGTAGACGCGGGACTGTTCGGCAATCGCCTGTCCATTGTCGCCGACGCTTATTACAAAAAAACCTCCGACCTGCTGCTGGAAATTCCCGTCGATCCTTCGCTGGGCGTGAACACGCAACTGTTCAACGTAGGAAATGTCACCAACAAAGGCGTGGAGTTTTCCGTCAATCTGACGCCGGTAGAAAATAAAAACCTGAAATGGACGGTTTCCGTCAATTTCGCCCGCAACATCAATACTATCACGAGTATGGGGGAAAGAAACAACATCATACTGGGACGTAGCGAAGAGGAGATCCTGCAAACGGGCGAGTCGCTCGGTTCGTTCTACGGACTGGCGTTTGCCGGCATTGTACAAAAAGACGAAGACGTGACCGCACTTCCCAGCACAGCGCATGGCGTAGCGCGTGCCGGCGATCTCAAGATGGCCGACGTCAATGGCGCCGACGGAACGCCCGATAATTGGGTAAATTATAACGACCGTACAGTGCTGGGCAGCACACAGCCCGATTTTACTTTCGGGGCAACGAGTACCCTGGATTACCGCAACTTTGATCTGTTCGTGTTACTGCAAGGATCGCGCGGAAACAAGATATACAATCACCTGCGCCGCTATCTGGAATCGCCCAACGACAGCTACAATGGCTCGACGGCATTGCTGGACAGCTGGACGGAAAACCATCCTTCCAATTCCATGCCCGGATTGCAAAACATGGCAGACGACCGTTATTACGGTTATTTGGACAGCCGCTATGTTGAAGACGCCTCTTTCCTGCGGCTCAAAAACCTGACGCTGGGCTACACCGTAAAAACCGGCACACTGCCGCGACTGAGCGCACCGGTAAAAATCAGGATCTTCGCCTCCGCCGAAAACCTTTTTGCCGTTACCCCCTATAAGGGCTACGACCCCGAAGTGGCACGCGGCATCGACCTCGGCACATACCCCACGGCGAGAACGTTCTCCATAGGCGCAAAAGTAAATTTCTAATCCCCTGAACCCATCATGAAAATCCACACTTCATTTTTCATCCTGCCCTACGCCATCCGGTACTCAATGGCGCGATGTCCGGATGACGCCCGCCAAACCGATACGGGACTTTGGGCAGTGTTCAAACCTCCGTAGCGGAACGCGCAGACATACCGCAACGGTATGACCGTGTATAATGTTAATTTTTAAAACCGTGCCGTTCTTTCCCCGCTAATGATGCGGACAAACGGCGCAAACAAATTTTTAATAACAGTAATAAATAAATAGCAGTAATAATAATAGTAGTAAATAAATAGTAATAATAATAAATCTTTTTAAAATGAAAAAATATCTTTTTTTAGCAATTATAGGTTTAAGCGTCGCCCTGTATTCGTGCGACAAGGATGATCCGGTGAAGGAAGAACCGGATCCTGAAGAGCCCGTCATTACCACCGAAGCGTTTAAGACCAGCGCTCAAGCCGAAGCTTACGTCAATGCGGCATACGGCCCGTTACAAACGCTTAGTTCTTCTTTCTCGTTCCTGCTGGAATCGCATACCGAAAGCACCATCAGCTTTGAGGGAGCGGAAACGGCGGGAGGCCCCGAAGCAAGCCGTCTGGAAACCACGCCGGCAAATTCTTATGTCAATAAATTGTTCAATGCATTTTACAACAGCATAGGGATTACCAACGGAACCATCGAAAAACTGGATTCTTCCAAAGTAACCGACAAGATTTCGCAGGAAGCCAAAGACCGCGTGCGGGGTCGAGCGTTGTTTATCCGTGGATTGGATTACCTTTATCTGGTGCAACTTTACGGCGAAGTACCGCTGAGGCGGTCAACCGCTACGCCGGTGTCCACAGTTCGACAGCCCATCGACACCATTTACCGGTATATTATCAAGGATTTGACGGAAGCCGAAGCCCTTCTGCCGGAGTATGACGTTATCAGATCCAATCCGAGCAAAGGCGCGGCCAATGCGCTGTTGGCGCGGGCTTACCTCACATGGGGACACAAACCGCTCTCGCAGGCAGAGGTAGAAGCCATCAAAAACAGCACGAGCGATCCGGCGCACAGCGTGGATAACGAAAAACTGCAAAAAGCAGTGGAATATGCCGACAAGGTGATCGAAAGCAACCAGTACCAACTGGAAACGGATTTCAACCTGAACTTCGGAGTAGCCAGAGAAAACCGTTCCGACGAGCATATTTATACCATCCACCACGATGGCGACAATCTCGGCGATGCGCAGGGCAACCACCAGACGCACTGCCCGTTTACCTTTCGGTTTAACCTGTGGACGGACAACCACATCGGACCGGCAGACATAACGCTCGTTGATCGCTTTGAGGCGGACGACAGCCGCAAGCTGTTCTCCATCCTTACCCGTCTGAACAATACGGATGAAGTCGTATCAACCCAACCGACCGTGTACAGGGAATACAACTTTGTGTTTCCCGTTACTTCGCCCCGTTACGGCAAGTTTATCCATCGCAGCGGTTACACCGCAGCCACGCGTGAAAACGCCGGAGGTACGGAGGCGGCTCAGCCCAACAACATCAACCGCATAGAACTGCGCTATGCCGAAGTGTTGCTCTACAAAGCCGAAGCGCTGTTCTACCTCAACAAAGCCGGTGAAGCGCTGCCCCTGATTAACCAGTTGCGCCAAAGAGCTTTCGGCAACAGTTCACACAACCTGACGTCGCTCACCGAAGCCGCCCTCCACAACGAATGGGATCTCGAACTGACTTTCGAACAAAAGCGCTGGCAAAATCTGGTACGGTGGAAAAAGTTGATTCAGACGGTTAAAACAGTCAATCAGTTTGAATATTTCAAGGAAGACTATAAGAACAACGCATCCGTCATCACTAAAGCAAAATCATTGAACGGATCGCTTGAAGATAATGAAATTAATGCCGCTTTTTTTGCCAAAGTGTACAAGCATCTCCATGCAAAGTACGATAACATCAAAGGCAAACATTATCGTTTCCCCATACCCACCACCAGTGGTATCAACTTGGGCGTTACTCCTCAAAATCCGGGCTATTAAAGAAAACCGTTTCATTTAATATCAGATAAAATGGCTATCACATTTAAAGCTCAAGAACGGGGCGAACCCGGAGTGACAGGCGGCGGCGTAAAGAAATACTACGCTTCCGTCGTCTTCGAAAAGGAAGTATCAATTGATGCGCTGGTAAAAGAGATTGAGAAATTCAGCGCATTGAGCGAACCGGACATCCGCGGCGCTATCCTGGCGCTTGAGAATGTCATTCAGGAAAAACTCGCCGACGGTCATATCGTTCGCTTGGACAAACTCGGTTCGTTTTACCCTTCGCTCAAAAGCGCCCCTTCGGATACGCCGGAACAGGTAAGCGCCGGTAACGTGAAAAACGTCGGTATCAACTACCGTCCCGGCAACCGGCTTATCACCACGCTGAAAAACGCAGGTTTGAAAAAAGCGTGAAGCTCCTGAAAAAGTTGCGCAGGTTTCAATAAAGAGTTGCGCAACTTTTATTCGATGGTTGCGCAACTTTTCGATGAAACCTGCGCAACTTACCTCCCCAACCCGCGCAACCTTTGCTCCAAAGTTGCGCGGGTTTTTATTTTATCAAGTTTCCCCACCTGATTTTATTCGACTGTAAAAACGATCAAAGCCCCACAGGTGCGGTGGCAGTGATGGACGCCGGTATAGCTGCTGAAACCGGCCTGCAAATACTTCGGAAGAAAAAAACGTATCTCTTATTTATTGTTTGCCGGACTGTTTCAGGTATTTCCAGTAGAAAAGCACGATGGAAAAAACGCCGATGGTCACCGCCGAGTCGGCGATATTAAACACAGGCGCAAAAAACAGGAAGGAGTTACCTCCGATTACGGGAATCCATGAGGGATAAACACCACGAAAGATGGGAAACGAGAGCATGTCCACCACGCAACCTTGCAGAAAAGCGGCATATCCGTCGGATGATACGTGCGATATGCCCGTATAGCCCTCGTAATAGCCTGATTCGGGTTGGTAAACAGTGCCTGTGTCGAATATCAGGCCATACAGGGCACAGTCAATCATGTTGCCGATGGCGCCTGCCAAAATCAGGGAAACGCACAATATAAAACCCTGTGGCGACTTGCTTTTGATTAACGAACGGATGTACCAGATAATAGCCGCTATCGCCGCTATCCGGAAGATACTCAGGAAGATTTTTCCAGCCCTGCCTCCCATCAACCAGCCGAATGCCATTCCCGGATTTTCAACAAAATGAATACGCGCCCACGTGCCGATAAGCGAGAAATCGTCGCCCAGCGCCATGTGTGTTTTTACCCAAATCTTTAAAATTTGATCCGCAATCAGGATAATTGAAATCAAAATAATTGATTTCCACATAATTGATTTTTTCATCTACGGTGTTTTAATTTTTGTCAAAATTAGAGAAAGATGCTCATATTTCCAAGTGCGTAGAAAGAGGTTTATTTGAATATTTTCTTTGCGATATGTTTTGGAATGGCGTCTTTATGAACAACTATATCTATGGTTTTGTACAGGAAAAAAGCTTCCGACACATAAAGGTAGCCTTTGTATATGTTGTCGTCGCCCCATGAATTTTTTACTTTGTAGAACGTGTCGCCGTTTTTATCGTGGGCAATGCCCACTATATGCATTCCGTGGTCGTCGGTGGTTTCAAAATTGTCGAATGCCGCTTGTCGCCTTTCCTGCGTGATGGCTTTTCCTGCGTCGGTTTTAGAGATTTCGGCAATACCTTTGAAGGAAGAGAATCCCGATTCGCTGACGTCTGCCGCCCAAAGCGCAGAATGTCCGCTGTTCAGGGCATATTTCACTGTTTCCTGCAGTTCTTCCAGAGGGAGATTATAGTAAGCCCCCCAAATCCAGTTGTCGGGTATTTCGAGGATAAACGGCTGATAGAACGGATGATGAGAGAATGACGTCAGAGCAATATATTCGTCGAAGCGAAAATTCAGCGACTGTGCAAAACTTTCCGGCGTGTACTCCTTTCCCTTGTAGGTGAATGTTGTGGGACGTTCGCCCAGATAGGCGTCCATGATCCCTTCAAATCCTTTCTTCCATGCGGTGGTCAGGAAATGTTTTCCGGAGTGTTGATGCAGCAGCGCTTCGGCGTAGGCCTTGGTGACGGCGTTCAGTTCGGCGTGCACATTCTTTTCCGTCCCGTAGTTCAGTCCCTGATAGACTTCCTGCGGAACGATGCCGAAATTCCGGATCACCCAAAAAGCGTCTTCGAATGAGCCGCCGTCCCCAAATCTCAGGGCGCCGAACATGCGCAGGTATTTTTCGGCTTTGGCAGGATGGGTATGACGGACGATCCACATCTCCGACAAATCGTACTCAGGCTCGCCTCTGCGCAACAATTCGCTTTCCAGATACGACAAGGCCGAATAGCTCCAGCAGGTACCCGACAAATGTTGGTCTTTTACGGGAGTAGTTTTCACTTCCCTGATAACGGTAAACATGCTTGTATCCTGTGCCGGCGTTGTTGTCCCTGCCAGCAGGCATCCTGCCGGCAGCAGGTATTTGACAAATGTTTTCATTTTGATGACTGTTAAACTGTTATTATTGATGATGATTCAAATTTATTATCCCGTCAGGATATTGGTAACATGGCTTCCTGCCGGCGTCATGGGATACACCATTCCTTTAGGCTCTACCATGACTTCGAGCAGGTATGCGCCTTGGGTTTGCAGCATTTCGGCAATGGCGTCGTCCAGTTCGGAGCGTTCGCTGATTCTTCGTCCCGCTATTCTGTAAGCTTCGGCTATTTTCACGAAATCAGGGTTGTCCATGTGCGTTTCCGAGTAACGTTCGTGAAAGAACAATTCCTGCCATTGGCGTACCATTCCGAGGAAGCTGTTGTTCAGCAGAATGATTTTCACATTAATGCCCGATTGCATGATAGTGCCCAATTCCTGTATGGTCATTTGCAGGCCGCCGTCTCCTGCGAACAGGCAGACGGTACGGTCGGGAGCGCCTATTTTAGCGCCGATGGCCGCCGGAAGGCCGAATCCCATGGTTCCCAAACCGCCGGAAGTGACTATGCTGCGTGTCTGTTTGAACTTAAAATAGCGTACGCCCATCATCTGATTTTGTCCGACGTCCGTCACCAGCACGGCGTCGTGGCCTGTGGCTTCCGACACGCGGTGTACCACCTCGCCCATGGTGAGTGCGCCGTTTTCGGGAAAAAGTTCCTTACGGATAACCTCCTTGTACTCTTTCTCTGCAAATGGCACGAACTCTTCGCGCCATGCCTTGTGTTCATTGGGACGGAGGAGGGCTGTTACCTCTGCCAGCGTCACTTTAGCGTCGCCCAGCACTTTGACGGCAACCGGCACGTTCTTGTTGATTTCCGAGCGGTCAATATCGAAATGGATGACTTTTGCCTGCCGGGCATAGGTTTTCAGGTCGCCCGTTACGCGGTCGTCGAAACGCATGCCAATGGCGATGAGCACGTCGCATTCGTCGGTTTTCATGTTGGGCGCGATGTTTCCGTGCATACCAAGCAATCCCGTATTCAGCGGATAATCGGAGGGCAGCGCCGACAAGCCAAGTATGGTGGAAGCGGCCGGAATATCGGCCTTTTCCAAAAAGGTTTTCAATTCGTTTTCCGCGCCGCTCAGGATAATCCCCTGTCCTATCAGCGCCAGCGGTTTTTTAGCTTCGTTGATGAGCGCCGCCGCCGCTTCCACATCTTTGCGGTTGAGACTCGGCACCGGCTGATAACTCCGTATAAATACGGTTTTCCGATATTCGATTTTTTCTACCTTCCCGATTTGGGCGTCTTTCGTAAAATCAAGCACTACAGGACCGGGACGCCCATTGGCGGCAATGTAAAACGCCCTGGCCACCGCCCATGCCACATCTTCCGCACGACGTATCTGGTATGCCCATTTGCTCACAGGCTGTGCGATCCCTACGACGTCCGCCTCCTGAAAAGCGTCGGTGCCAAGCATCGGCGCTGCCACTTGACCTGCAATCACCACTATGGGAGTGCTGTCAACCATGGCGTCGGCAATGCCCGTAATCGTATTGGTAGCGCCGGGGCCTGAAGTGACCAGCACTACGCCCACTTTACCCGATACGCGGGCATAACCCTGTGCGGCATGGGTAGCGCCCTGTTCATGACGCACCAAAATATGACGCAATTCTTTTTTGAAATCGTACAATGCATCAAACACTGCCATGATAGCGCCGCCGGGATACCCGAATATCGTATCCGTTCCTTCGCTGATTAAAGCTTTCATTAACGCTACCGATCCTGAAATCTTATCTTCCGACATTTCTTAATTATCACAATTACAATTAAAGAGCCTTCCCCGTTGTGGGAAAGGCTCTTTGCATATCCGGATTCATACACCATCCCCACATCAGTTCTTACCGACGTTCACCACCACGAGGAGGCCGACTGCCAACGACAATGCATGAAACATAATATCCTTAAATTAATGAGGCAGCAAAGGTAATACTTTTTTTCATTGCTGTCCGCTAAAATCGTAAAAAAGTTGTCCCTCGATTATAAGTGCCTGTTAACCAAAGGCTGTTTCTGTTTTTAAAAATAAAACCATTTCCTATTTTCGGTTCATTCTTTTATTGAGGCGCTATACCTCCGCGAAGGCACGAAAGCGCGAAGGGAAGAAGCGGTGCAACGGCGTCCCCGCAGGGACTTATGAAAGAGCGGGTACGTTTCTCCGTAGGCGATACATATCAATAGAAAACGAATCCTGCGCGCCTCTTAGTTGTCCGTAGATAAAGCCATTTGAGCATTTTTAATGTCAAATGGCTTTATCTAACGGACAAAATCGTTTATTTTCATGATATCCTATTGACATGCAAGCCGTAAACGGCTATTTCTTATCCCGAACTCACGTTAAGGTAATGACGACGGTTATCCTGTCGCGCTAAGGTTTTGTGCATTGCCTGTCAAGGCTCTGCCGATGCCGTATCCCTTAATCGCTATCGCGGAAGGCTGGGCTGTCATCCGGAAGACCGGTACGGAAGGCTTCCCAGAGAACGTCTCTCGGCAAGGGGGCTGTTATGCGGATGGTTTCGTTTTTCACGGGATGCAGGAGGCTGATTTGCCGTGCGTGGAGATGGATGCCTCCGTCGGGATTCGAACGGGGACAGCCGTATTTCAGGTCGCCGTGGACAGGGCAGCCGATGGTGGCCAGTTGGCAGCGTATCTGATGGTGGCGTCCTGTTTCGAGGTCTATTTCCAGCAGGTGATAGCGGTCGGAAGAAGCGATATGCCGGTAATGCAGGATGGCCGGTTGAGCGTCGGGACGTTTTTCGGCGTAAGCGTATGATTTGTTTTTCTTTGGATTGCGTTCGATGTAGTGTATCAGCGTGTCGCTTTCTTTTGGCGGAAGATTTTTCACAATTGCCAAGTAGGTTTTCCGGATTTCTTTTTGTTGAAACATCCGGTTGATGCGTACCAGCGCCTTGGAGGTGCGTGCAAACATGACAACGCCGCTTACGGGGCGGTCGATGCGGTGTGTTACTCCCAAAAAGGCTTCATTCTCTTTATTGTACTTTTCTTTAATGTAGCGCTTCACCGACTGTTCCAGTGATACATCGCCCGTCGCATCGGCCTGTACGATTTCTCCGCAATATTTATTGACGAAGATCAAATGACGGTCTTCGTAAAGAATTTTGTTTTCACGAAAAGGAACAGAGCCTGCCGGAAGGATGTTAATACTGTTCTTTTTCATTGGGAAAATCGCCGGAACGGACGTCGTGGATGTACTGTTGTACTGCGTCGGTGATTTCCCCGTACAGGTTCAGGTAACGGCGGAGGAAGCGCGGCGAAAATTCGTTGTTCAGCCCCAGCATATCATGCAATACCAGTACCTGCCCGTCCACATGGCAGCCGGCGCCGATACCGATGAGCGGGATTTTCAGTTCTTTTGCCGCTTTTTCGCCCAGTGTGGCGGGTATTTTTTCCAGTACGATGCCGAAACAGCCGAGGTCTTCGAGCAGGTGGGCGTCGGCAAGGAGTTTGGCGGCTTCGGCGTCGTCCTGTGCGCGTACCGCGTAGGTGCCGAACTTGTGGATGGATTGGGGCGTCAAGCCCAGATGTCCCATCACAGGGATGCCCGCGCTGAGGATGCGTGTTACCGATTCGCTGATTTCGGCGCCTCCTTCGAGTTTCACCGCCGACGCTCCGGTTTCTTTCATGATACGGATGGCGGAAGCCAGCGCTTCTTTTGAATTGCCCTGATAGGAACCGAAAGGAAGATCGACCACTACCAAAGCCCTTTTGACGCCGCGCACTACTGCTGCGGCATAGTTGATCATTTCGCTCAACGTAATGGGCAGCGTGGTTTCATAGCCGGCCACTACGTTGGCGCCGGAATCGCCCACCAGCACCACGTCAATCCCCGCATGGTCAAGTATCCGCGCCATGGAATAGTCGTATGCGGTGAGTACGGTGATTTTTTCGCCTTTGAACTTCATGGCGCTCAGGACGTGGGTAGTGACTTTTCGGATGTTTTGATGTACGGACATGCGACAATCGGCTATTTTTTCAACTCGGTTTTGACGCTTCCCACCATAACGCCGTCGGAGAATATTTTTATTTCGTACAGGCCGGCGGTCATGTTGTGGTTGTCGGAAAATACGCAGACTTCGATGTCTTTGTTTTCGTATTCGATGTTGCGCTTGTCTGTATATACCAGTGTTGTACCGTCCTGTGCGGTGAAGGTATTATTGTCCGACCCTGTCATTACCTGTTTATCCGGTTTAATGATTTGTATGTAAAAAAGTCGTTCGCCGGCTTCCGCTACTTGATTTTCGCGCACGGTGAAGCAGGTTTTCAGCCGTTTGATGGTTTTCACCCGCTGGGTTTCCTTGCTACGGCTGTTCAATCCCTGTACGGTGACGTCGGAAACGGAAAGGGTTTGCGCTTTTTGCACGGTTCCGGCCAGTTTTTCCTTGTCTTCCGTCAGCCGTGTGCTTTGCTCCCTTTCCTGCGAAAGAGAAGCGGTCAGCTCTTCTTTTTCCGTCAGTAATTCCCGGTTGCGGATATTCAGAGAATCTACTTTTGCCATAAGACCTTTCAGTACCCCGCGCAATGACGTTAATTCTTTCTGGTACATTTTGATTTTATAAGCGTTGTCGGCTTGAATTTCCAGCAATCGAGCGATTTTGTCCCGCTGTTCCGCCGCCAGATTTTGAAGACTGTCGTTGTCAGTCTTCAATGTGCCGAATTCCGTTTGCAGGTGGGTGAGATCCTGCTCAAGGACGGTTTTTTGCTGCTCGAGGATGGCCTGTACGTCAGCGGCATTCCGTTTTAGTTCTAAATATTTGTAGATGGCCACTCCTGCAACGGCAGCTACTGTCAATGTGATGATGATCGACAGGACAAGGCCGCCTTGTCTGCTTTTTTTCTGTTCGTTATTCATGTGTTAAAACTATTAAGTGATTAAAGATTCAGGGGTTATTTTAACTCGAATTTGGCGCTTCCCAGCAAGTAACCGTCGCAGTAAATGAATACTTCGTAAATACCGGCGGTTTCACGGTTGAAGTTATCCGAGAAGATACACACTTCGAGGTCTTTGTTTTCGTATTCGATGGCGCGTTTATCCGTATATATCAGTTCACTGCCGTCGTGTATGAGAAAGACGTCATTGTTTTTATTGGCCATCATTTTCTTGTCGGGTTTGACGATCAGCACATAAAAGAACCTTTCGCCGGCTTCTGCCACCTGATTGGCGCGTACGGTGAAGCAGGTTTTCAGTTTTTCCACGTACCGTATTCGCTGGGTTTCCTTGCCGCGGTTGTTCAATCCGAATACCGTAATGTCCGAAATGGAAAGGATTTGGGCTTTTTGCACGGTAGTGGTCAGCTTTTCCTTGTCTTCCGACAATTTTGCGCGTTGCTCCCTTTCGCGCGACAGCGACCGCGTCAGTTCTTTCTTTTCTTGCGTGAGCAGTTGATTCCGCGTATTTAGCGAATCGACTTGCACGATGTAGCTTTTCAGCACCTCGCGCAACGAGGCAAGTTCTTTTTGGTACATCTTGATTTTATAGACGTTGTCGGCCTGAATTTTCAAGAGTTTGGTAATTTTTTCCTGTTGTTCCGACGCCAGATTTTGCAAACTGTCGTTATCGGTTTGCAAAGCGCCAAACTCGCCCTGCAATTGGGTAAGATCCTGTTCCAGACTGATTTTTTGCTGTTCCAGAATCGCCTGAGTGTCGGCAGATACCTGTTTCAGGTCGCTGTACTTAAAAATCAGAATACCCACTCCTGCCGCCAGCACAAGGATAATAACGAGCAACAGGATCTGAATCCCTTTTGGCGATTTTGCCTGCCCGATGAGATTGTTTTTATCTTCCATTTTAATTATTTTTAATTAAAATCCAATGAAAAGACAAAATTACATAAAAAACTCAGATATTCCAAACGCATGAAATGAAAAAACGTTTTTTTTACAGAAGAATGGGCGAGATAAAAAAGCAATGGCACCAATAAATTGATGCCATTCAAATATGGTAGTCCGTGGAGTCCATATTTCACCGAATGAACGGGTTGCTGTCAAAGATTTCAGGGATTGCTCCTTTCGCTCCATGACTAAAGCACAAAGATAATGCTTTTTTTTTGGAAAAACAAAAAAAATGGTTTTCCGAAGAAAACCATTTATAAAGTATGCCCCCGTAGACGCCACTTTTCACCGAATTAACGGGTTCCTGCCAAAGATTTCAGGGATTGCTCCTTTCGCTCCATGACCGGCACAAAGATAATGGCTTTTTTTGGAAAAACAAAAAAAAAGTGATTTTTTTTGTTTTTGTTTGGGGGGGAATAGCCTGACGGAAGAAAAGACTCTAATAGGAGGGACGGAAGGGACACAGAGGAGGTTGGAATTGTGGCCGCCGGTTGATACCTTTGCGGGCGGAATCTGTTCCTGAAATTATCAGGAATGCAATAAAAATAAAATCGGGCATGAGCACACTTTCCGAAATAAAAAGGAGCAACGAGATACTGTACAGCGATATTACGGGGGGTATTGCTACGAAACTGTCGCAGGTGATCGGCGGTAAGACAGAGAACAGGGAAAAGGCGAAAATCCTTAACGATATTATCTCTCTTGAAGGTTTTGATGTGGTAAACAAAGGAGGGAGCGGAAAATCGAATACGGTGACTAAAAAATTCGCCACGGTGAAGGAGACTGACCCCGAATATGCAGATAACCTCAATGCTGCCCGTTCGCTGAACGGCACGGGGTATGACGTGTATATGATACCGAAGCTTCAGGGCAGTAAAAGTCCGGATTTTATCCTGGTGAAGGACAATAAGGCTTCTGTGTACGAACTGAAAACGATATACGGGAAAAATTCGCTTGACCACAGGCTGTATAAGGGGTCATTACAGGCGGACAGAATAGTTTTAAATATAGTGGGTAATGTTGATTCGCGGTATGTAGCGGATACGATAAAGAAGTTTTACCTTAGGAATAAGCACATAAAGGAGATAAAGGTGCTTTTGGGAGGGAAGCCGATAGATGTGAGATTTGGACAATTACAAGACAAAAAATTCACTAAAAAATTTATGGATAAATGGGCGAGATAAAAAAAAATGGTTTCCCGAAGAAAACCATTTATAAAGTGTGCTACCGTGGAAGCCACTTTTCACCGAATTAACGGGTTGTTGCCAAAGATTTCAGGGATTGCTCCTTTCGCTCCATGACTAAAGCACAAAGATAATGGCTTTTTTTGGAAAAACAAAAAAAAGTGATTTTTTTTGTTTTTTTTTGGGGGGGATGGCCTGACGGAAGAAAAGACCATAAGGTTTTAAGGAGGAGTACAGAGAAGGTTGGAATTGTGGCCGCCGGTTGATACCTTTGCGGGGGAAGATGTGCCCGAGAATGTAAGGAGAAAGGTGATGGACAGACAGCGAACAGAAAGGAACAGGAAGGAATACGAACATTTGCAGAAAGACGCGAACTATACCGATGTGCGGTTCAATGAAAGGACGGGCGGTTTGCTGGCTGTTCACCGGGGGCATAATTTTGACCCGACTGTCGGGAGATTCGGAATACCGCGAGGGGATTATGAAAGGATTGCCTCCGAAGTACTGTATAAGTATGGCAGGAGCGTTGTGCTGGAATCAGAACATTTGGGGAAAGGCGTGAAAACG